>JBAXES010000018.1:0-20421 GCA_037140315.1 Chloroflexales bacterium | reverse complement strand
TGGGCGCGGCTGGCCACGCGCCTGGCTGAGGTTGTTGAGGGGCACGAGCTTCCTGCCGCCGAGCGAGTGCGCGCTGGGGTGTCTCTGGGCGATCTGGGCGACCCGCGCCCCGGTGTGTGCGACCTGCCGCCACCGATGGTGGAGATCCAAGGCGGCAGCTTTGTGATCGGTGAATCCAATGATGCGAACAACACACTTGTGATCGATTCGTTTGATCTGGCCCGCTACCCGGTGACGAACGCGCAGTTTCAGCTCTTTATTGCGGCTGAGGGCTACAACCCGGACGCGCCCTGGTGGGACGTGGCCGGACGTGCGTGGCTGGCCCGCGATGATCGGGCGACCAAAGGACTCAAGTCATGGCAGCAACGCACGACCAAGCGACAGCCCAGCTTCTGGGCTGACCCACGCTTCGGGATCGCTCGCCCCAATCACCCGGTCGTCGGTGTCAACTGGTATGAGGCGATGGCCTTCTGTGTCTGGCTGACCCGGCACCTGAAGGATGGCTCTGTCTACCGGCTGCCCAGCGAAGCGGAGTGGGAATATGCGGCGCGGGGCAGCGCACGACGACCCTATCCGTGGGGCGATCCCGAGCCAGACGACGAGCGTGCCAACTTCAATGAACAGTACAATGGTACGAGTACCGTCGGATGCTTTGCCCCCGGGGCGACTCCGGGAACCGGGCTGCTCGACATGGCCGGGAATGTCTGGGAGTGGACGCGCAGTGCCTATACACCCTATCCCTACAATCCGACCGATGGGCGTGAGGATGGGGTGGAGCCAGCGAGGAAAAACTTTACACTTCGCGGTGGCGCCTGGCACAATCGCCCGATCAACCTGCGCGCGGCCTCCCGTTACTACGGCACGCCCGACTACCACCTTCGACTCGTCGGTTGTCGGCTTGCCCGGCACCTTCAACTGTAAAGCCTTTATCACGTGTTCTGTGTCCTGAGTTTCGGCGTCAGTACAGCTGGCTCGCTGCGGCGGACTCGGATAGCGCAGCACAATCCCGTCTGAGCGAGCGCAGCGAGCGAATCGTCCATTTTTTCTGGAGGCGCATGTGAGCGATGACCTTGAGGCCCGTCTGACCCGCCTGCGCCGGAAGCTCGTCAAGGAGACCGACCCCGAGGAGCGGGCGGATCTTGCGGCGTCGATTACGGCGATCGAGGCCCAGCGGGCTCAGATCAGCCTTGCTGGCGCGCAGACCGGCGATGTCTCCGTGGGTGGCGTGGCAGGGCGTGATCAGATCGGCCAGCAGACGAACCAGCAGATCGGTGGGGAGTCAAACGTCGGTGCGGCGGTAGCTGGTAATGTCGAGCGCAACTTGTTCACCGGCGAGGCGCAGGGTAACTACATCGCCGAGGTGATCAACCTCTACCAGCAGGCCCCCGCCGCGCCCCAGGCCGACTACGGCGCGGCCCTGCGGCGCTACCTCAAGCACCTCTACGTCACCCACGGCACGCTCGACCTGCGCGGGATCGACCAGCGCCAGATGGACATGCCGCTCAGCGAGGTCTATGTCTCGCTGACCGTGCGCGAGGTCGCGCTGTCCGATGGCGTGCTGCGCGGCGGCCTGCGCGCCTTTATGGAGAAGGTGCGCCAGGTGGTTGGCAAGGAGACCGAGGAGCCGGCCGGGCGTGAGCAGGCCGTGGAGTGGACGACCATCCTGCGCCAGCCGCGCCTGGCGGTGATCGGCCTGCCCGGCAGCGGGAAGACCACCCTGCTCCAGTACACCGCCGTGCGGCTCTGCGAGGTGCTCGCCCGCGACGATAGCGCCCGCCTGGCCGACCTGGGCCTTGGCGAGGACGCGAGCCAGCACCCGCCGGTGCCGCTGCTGCTGCCGCTGCGCGAGCTGGGCGCCTTCTTAGGCGAGAGCCGCGTGCGTGAGCTGGCCGGGGCCAACTCCAAGCTGCTGCTCGACTGTCTGGCCAACTACTACAACGGCTTCGACCTCGACCTGCCCGAGGATTTCTTCCGGCGGCTCTGTGAGGCCGGGCGGGCCATCCTGCTGCTCGATGGCCTCGACGAGGTGCCGCAGACCGACGACCGCGTGCTGGTCAGCGCGATTGTGCGCAGCCTGGTGAATCGCTACCCGGCATGCCGCTATGTGCTTACCTCGCGGCCCAAAGCCTACGAGGGCGACGCCCGCCTCGGCCAGGGCTTCCGCGAGTGTACGGTGGACGACCTCTCACCCGAAAAGCAGCAGCGATTCATCGCCAACTGGAGCCGCAGCCTGCACCGCCTGCTCGGCCACCAGGGCGACGACGGGGCGCGCCCGGCGGCCCGCTTCAGCGCCGAGCTGTGGGGTGCCCTGGAGCACAATGATCGCGTGCGCGACCTGGCGACCAACCCGCTGCTGCTGACGATCATCGCGATCATCTACTACGACTCGCGCAGCCTGCCGGAGAACCGCGCCGAGCTGTACGAGGCCTGCGTAACCGTGCTGCTCAAGGGCGGGCGCGGCAAGGTGGACAAGGCGGCCAAGCAGCGCGAGACCTACAGCGGGCGGCCGAGCCTGAGCATGAGCCTGCGCCAGAAGCGCGAGCTGCTGGCCTTTGTGGCCTACCGTATGCACCAGCGCGGGGCCGACACCCGCGAGAGCACCGGGCGCGAGATTGGCCGCGATGACCTGGTGGTGATCGTCGCGGACTCCCCGGCGCTGCCGGCTGGATGCCCGCCACGTGAGGCTGCTGAGGCGTTCGTGGACGAGCTGCCGGTGCATGTCGGGCTGCTGGACGAGATCCGCCCACGGGTCTTCCGCTTCAGCCACCTCTCATTCCAGGAGTTCCTGGCGGCGCGCTATGCCTCTGACGCTGAGCTCTGGGACGAGGTACTCGCGCATTCCCAGGAGTCTTGGTGGCGCGAAGTGATCCTGCTCTGCGCGGGGCATCTCAACCAGGAGCCGTGCTGGCGCTTCCTGAGGCTGCTGATCACGCGGGGGGCGACATCGCTGGAGCGGGCCGCGAATCTGGCCCTGGCCGCCGACGCCATCCTGGAGCTAGAGAAGTTCAAGGGCCAGGGGCCACTGAATGCCCAGATCAGCGCCGATGCCCGACGCATCCTAGAGTCCCCACTGGCCGATGCGCCCGCCGCCGCGCGCGTGGCCGCCGGGAACGCCCTCGCCGTGGTGGGAGACCCGCGCCCCGGCGTCGGTACGCTCCCGCCGCCGATGGTGAAGATCGCGGGCGGGCGCTTTGTGATCGGCAGTAGCAAGGCCGAGGCGGATGCTGCTGGCCGGGCGTATGAGGCGTACTATCTGAAGCGGGGTGAGAGAGATAGAGCAAAAAGCGCACGGGACTGGCCTAAAGATGAGATCAACGACCGGGCTGTGGATATCGCCACCTTTGATCTGGCCCGCTACCCGGTGACGAACGCACAGTTTCAGCTCTTTATTGCGGCGGAGGGCTATAATCCGGACACGCCCTGGTGGGATGTGGCCGGGCGTGCGTGGCTTGCCCGCAATGATCAGGCGACCGACGGGCTACAGTCGTGGCAGCAGCGCACCACCAAGTGGCAGCCCAGCTATTGGGCTGACCCGCGCTTCGGCATCGCCCGCCCGAACCACCCGGTCGTGGGCGTCAACTGGTACGAGGCGACCGCCTTTTGTGTCTGGCTGACCCGGCACCTGAAGGATAGGTATGTCTACCGGCTGCCGAGTGAGGCCGAGTGGGAATATGCGGCACGCGGCAGCGAGCGACGAACCTATGCCTGGGGCGCTCCCGAGCCAGACAACGAGCGTGCCAACTATAATGGGCAGTACAATGGAACCAGCGCCGTCGGCTGCTTCCCCACGGGGGCGACACCAGGGACTGGGTTGCTCGATATGGCTGGGAATGTTTTGGAGTGGACGCGTAGCGTGTATCAGCCTTATCCCTACGACCCGACCGATGGGCGTGAAGATGGGGCCGATTCGGCACAGAAACGCTTTATACTTCGCGGTGGCGCCTGGGCCAATCCCCCGATCTACCTGCGCGCGGCCGCCCGTTACTGCAGCACGCCCGACTACCGCGATCCCTACGTCGGTTTTCGGCTTGCCCGGCACCTTCAACTGTAAAGCCTTTATTAGGTGTTCTGTGTCCTGAGTTTCGGCGTCAGTACAGCTGGCTCGCTGCGGTGGTCTCGGATAGCGCGGCACAACCCCGTCTGAGCGAGCGCAGCGAGCGAATCGCCGATTTTTTCTGGGGGGCGGGTGAAGACGTACAAGCATCTCTTCGACCAGGTCTGCGCCTTCGACAGCCTCTGGAACGCCTTCCACCAGGCCCGCAAGGGCAAGCGCAGCAAGGCGGTGGTGGCGAGCTTCGAGTACCACCTGGAGCGCAACCTGCTCACCCTGGAGCGCGAGCTGCGCGACGGCAGCTACCGGCCCGGCGGCTACCGCCACTTCTACATCCACGAGCCCAAGCGGCGCAAGATCAGCGCCGCGCCCTTCCGCGACCGGGTGGTCCATCACGCCCTCTGCAATGTGATCGAACCCATATTCGAGTGCCGCTTCAGTGACGCATCCTTCGCCTGCCGGGTGGGCAAGGGCACCCACCGCGCCCTCGACCGCGCCCAGGGCTTCGCCCGGCGCTACCGCTATGTCTTGCAGGGGGACGTGGTTCAATTTTTCCCGAGCGTCGATCACCTGCACCTGCGCGGCCTGCTGGCCCGGCGCATCGCCGACCCGCAGGTGCTCGCGCTGATCGACCGCATCCTGGACAGCGGCGCGGGGGTGCTGGCCAGCGAGTACACCCCGCAGTGGTTCCCCGGCGACGATCTGTTCACGCCGATCGAGCGCCCGCGCGGCCTGCCGATCGGCAACCTGACCTCGCAGTTCTGGGGCAACGTCTATCTGAACGAGCTGGACACCTTCGTGGCCCAGGAGCTGCGCAGCGGGGCCTACGTGCGCTACGCCGACGACTGGCTGCTCTTCAGCGACGACAAGCCCCAGCTGCACGCCTGGCGCGTGCGGATCGAGACGTTCCTCGCCCGCCTGCGCCTCGTGCTGCACAACCGCAAAACCCAGATCTACCCGGTCGCCACGGGCATGCCCTTTCTCGGCTTCCGGCTCTACCCGGCCTACCGTCGGCTCAAGCGGCCGAACGTGATGCGCTTCAAGCGGCGCATGCGGCGGCTCTTTGCGACCTACGCCAACGGCGAGATCCCGATGGATACTATCCAGACGAGCATCGACGGCTGGGTGGGTCACGCCCGCCACGGCAGCACCTACCGGCTGCGCCAGCAGCTGCTCGGCGGCCTGGTGCTGCCCCGCCGAGGCGAGGCATGAGCTTCGAGCCATCGCCGATCTTCGCCAAGACCTACGACCTGCTGGCCTGGATCATCCCGCTCACGATGCAGTTCCCCAAGAGCCATCGCTTCGTGCTGGCTCTACGGGTGCAGGACGCCGCCCTGGATGTCCAGGAGCTGCTCATCGCGGCGGGCAAGAGCCAGCGCGGCGAGCGGCGACGCCTGCTCCAGCAGGCCGACATCCGGCTGGAGCAGCTGCGCCTGCACTGGCGGCTCTGCCGCACCCTGGAGCTGATTGCGCCGGGGCGCTACGAGCACGGCGCGCGGATGATCGACGAGGTCGGCCGGCTGCTCGGCGGCTGGATTGCCGCAACCGTCTAAACCGGCTATACTTTCGCCAGCGGATCGGAGCGACCGCGCGGTGGCGCCTGGAACAATCAACCGATCAACCTGCGCGCGGCCAACCGTAACAACAACACGCCCGACAACCACAATCAAAACGTCGGTTTTCGGCTTGCCACGCACCCTGCTTGCCCGGCCAGATGCCGCACCGTAGCCGTATGCGACGCGGGGCGGCCCCGCCAGAATGAGAAAGGTGCCAGCTCCGGCCCCGGTCGGGGCCTCGGCCCAGGCCAAAGAACACCGCGCCGCGCCAGGGCCAGTAGGGGCAGGCCTTGTGCCTGCCCACGAACATCAGGGCGCGGCGCACCACCCTATCGTTTGAGGGAGTCACGCATGACCCTCGCCATCCCCGATACCGCAGAGATCGTCGTCCGCGCCAGCCACGTGCCCGGCCCGCCCCAGGGCCGCTGGAACTACGCGGCCTACGCCGCGCTGCCCGCCGTCGGCGGCTACCGCTACGAGATCATCGACGGAGTGCTGTATATGGCCCCCGCCCCCACACCCGAGCACGAGAACATCGCCGCGCTGGTGGCCGCCCGCCTGGTGGCCGCCGTCGAGGATGCCGGGCTCGGGCGGGTCTTCACCAGCCCCGACATCGATACCGGCACGAGCGTGCTGCGCCCGGACGCGGTGGTGGTGCTGGAGGCCAACCGGGGCGTCATCGCCGAGCGCCGGCTGGTCGGCCCGCCCGATCTGGTGGTCGAGATCGCCTCGCCGAGCACCGCCGCCTACGACCGCGACGAGGAGACGGGCAAGCGGGCGACCTACGCGCGCATGGGCGTGCCCGAGTACTGGATCATCGACCCGGCCACGCAGACGATCAGCCTGCTGCTCCTGGAGGGCGACGCCTACCGCGAGCTGGGGCCGTTCATCGACGATGACCGGCTGCCCTCGCGGGCGATCCCCGGCCTTGCGACGCCGGCCCGCCGCTTCTTCCCGCGCTGATCATCGCCGGTAGCTGATAGCCGACACGACATCGAGGCGGATGACGAACCTATGGCTGACGATCTCGCCACGCGCCTGCGCAAGCTCCAGGACGCCTACGCCGCCGAGGTGATTGACTCCGATGCCTACGAAGCCGGCCTCGCAAAGCTGCGTCGTGACTATACCGCTGATGCCGTCGCTGCCCTGCTCAATACCTCGTTCCCACTGACCAACCCCGCCGCGACGACGCAGATCATTACCGGCCAGGCCAACGTGGGCGTGGCCATCGCGGGCAACCAGTACGGCCACATCTTCATCGGCGGTCAGCGCAGTCAGAGCGACACCGCGCTGCTGCACGCCTACCTCCAGCGCGTCGTCACCGCATGCGACTCACTGCCGCTCCAGGCATTCCGCGACAAGCAAGATCTGCACGATCAGGTATCTCTGAGCTTAGATCAAGTCTATACCGAGCTGGCGACGACCGCCGATCCGGTGCCGCGTGAGCGCTTCTCTGGCGAGGCGCTGGCCCATCTGGATGTCGCTGCCTTCTGGCAGGCGCACATCGGGGCCGACATCCTCCCCTGGCAGCGCCGGGTGCGCCTGATCCGCCCGCTCACCGCGGCTGAGCGCACGGCGCGCCAGGACGATGTGGGGCTCGCCAGACGTGGCCCGCGGCACGACATGCTCGCAGAGGATGTGGAACCGCTGGGTCAGACGCGGCTGACGGAACTGGCCAGCCAGGTGCCCTGGCTCCAATTCGCTGGCCCGCAGCTCGTCACCGAGGCGATTGCCGCTAACCCGCAGCTCGTCCTGCTCGGCGAACCGGGCAGCGGCAAGAGCACCGCCCTGCGCTACCTGGCACTGACCCTGGCCCAGGCGGCAATAGGCGATACCCGGAGTCTCCCGGTACGGCTGCCGGGTTGGCCGGTGGCTGACGGCGGGCCGCACCTGCTGCCGCTGTTCCTGCCGCTGCTGCCGTTCGCCAAACACCTTACGGAGCGTCACGCGCAGGCGGCGGGCGCGGTCGATTTCTGGAACTACATCGCCGCCCAGCTCGGCGAGCGCGGGCGCTACCAGGGGCTGGCCGAGACCGTACATACCGAGCTGGAGGCCGGGCGCGTGCTGCTCATGCTCGATGGCCTGGACGAGGTTGCCGGCGACACCTCGCGGCGTCTAGTCGTGCAGTCCGTCGCGGCGTTTGGCCGGGAGTACCAATCCTGTCAGATGGTCGTCTCCTGTCGCGTGCGGGCCTACGAAGGCGCACAGAATAGCGCATGGCAGCTCCCTGGCTGGCCAAGTATCACCTTGGCGGACTGGACGCCCAGCCAGATGCGGCATTTTGTCGCCGCGTGGTACGACGCGGTCGGTGGTCTGCCGCCGGACGAGCGAGTGCGACGGCGAGATGACCTTCAGGTCGCAATCACGCGCCGTGACGATCTCCAGCGCCTCGGGGGCCGCCCGCTGCTGCTGACGATTATGGCCCTGGTTCACTACAACGACAGCAAGCTGCCCGAGGAGCGCGCCGCACTCTACAGCCGCTGTGTAGACATCCTGCTGGCGCGCTGGGAGCTGGGGCGCACGCTGAGCGGCTATGCCAGCCAGTACGGCACGCTGATGGACTATATCGGCATGCCCGACGCCGATGTGAAGACGCTGCGCCCGCTGCTTCAGCAGGCGGCGTTCCGCGCCCACCGCGCCGCGACGCCGGAGAGCCCCGGCAGCCTGGCCCGCAACGACCTGCGCATCCTGGTGGCCGACGCGCTGGAGGGTCGCCACCCCAACCCGCACGAGGCGGCGCGGCGCTTCCTGGAGTACACCGACACACGGGCGGGCCTGCTCCAGGCGCGTAACGCTGGCGACGAGTACGTCTTCCCGCATCAAACCTTCCAGGAATACCTAGCCGGGCTCCAGCTGGTAAGCGGGGCGCGCTTTGTCGATCAGATCATGGAGATCCACCAGGAAGACCGCTGGCGGGTGCCGATCTTCCTGGGCGTGGGCCACGCGGTCAACGAGAGCCTCTACGCCATCCCCTACCAGCTGCTGAACCGGCTGCGCTGTGCGGGTGACCGGACAGACGCGCAGCGGCAGCGCGATCTGATCCTGGCCGCCGAGATCGCCGAGGATGTGGGCTGGGCACGTCTGCTGCGGGGCGGTGCTGAGTTTACCCAGCTGCGCGCCGACCTGGCCCACGATCTGGTCGCGGTGGTGGGGGGAACAATCCTGCCCGCCGCCGAGCGAGTGCGCGCCGGTGAGCTGCTGGGCAGTTTGGGCGATCCGCGCCCCGGCGTGTGTGATCTTCAGCTCCAGATGGTGGAGATTGCGGGCGGGAGCTTTGTGATCGGTGATTCAGGGGGGGGACTGGAACAGGCGGTAGACGAGCTTATTGTTCAGTACAATGCGCTTCCCGGCGCTCAGCTCAGCGATAGTGACAAACCAAGCGTGCGTGAGTGGCTCGGTGGTTGGTGCGAACATACCCCTGCACCAATGCAGGTTGTGTCGTTTGCGCTGGCGCGATACCCGGTAACCAATGCCCAGTTCAAGCTCTTTGTTGACGCTGATGGATACGATCCGACCGCGCTCTGGTGGGACGAACCAGCCCGCGCCTGGCTGGCCCGCGACGATCAGGCGACCGAAGGGCTCCAATCGTGGCAGCGGAGACGATACAAGGATCGACCTGAGTGGTGGGACGACCCACGTTTTGGGATCGCCCGCCCCAATCATCCGGTGGTGGGCGTGAGTTGGTATGAAGCAACCGCCTTCTGCGTCTGGCTGACCCGGCATCTCAACGACGAGTATGTCTACCAGCTGCCGAGTGAGGCTGAGTGGGAATTCGCTGCGCGCGGCGAGGAGCGCCGGATCTATGCCTGGGGAGATAGTGAGCTAGATGATGAGCGAGCCAATTTCGATGAACGCTACGACGGCACCTCCGCCGTAGGCTGTTTCTTGGTAGGGGCAACGCCTCAGACTGGCCTGCTCGATATGACGGGCAATGTCTGGGAGTGGACACGCAGCGAATATCGCCCCTATCCCTATGTCTCGGCTGATGGGCGTGAGGACGGGAGCAACCCAGACGAAAAATCATTTACACTTCGCGGTGGCGCCTGGGGCAATCAGCCGATCTACCTGCGCGCGGCCGGCCGTGTCAACTACACGCCCGACAACCTCAATCAGGACGTCGGTTTTCGGCTTGCCCGGCACCTTTAACTGTAAAGACTTTATGACGTGTTCTGTGTCCTGAGTTTCGGCGTCAGTAGCGCCGTCTCGCTGCGGCAGACTCGGATAGCGCAGTACAACCCCGTCTGAGCGAGCGCAGCGAGCGAATCGCGCATTTTTTCTGGAGGAGCCAATGGATTACACCCTCGCGGAGGCGTCCCGTCAGGTGCTCATCTACATCGCGCCGCTGATCGCCGCCGGTGCCCTGGCAAAGATCGGCGAGGACGCCAGCGACACGGCGACGGAGCTGCTCGGGCGGGTGTGGGACGCCCTGGGCCGCCGCTTCCGGGGCCACGACGAAGCCGAGGCCGCCCTAACGCTCTTCAAGGCGAAGCCGGAAAACGAGGCGCGCCGGCAAATCATTGAGGCGCAGGTGATCGAGCGCTTCGAGGCTGACCCAGCCGCGGCCGCAGAACTCATAGCCCTGGCCAAATCCATCGCGGCGCTCAGCCCACCAGCGGCCCCGTCGCGCCAGCACACCCAGACCATCGGCGACAGCGCCAACGTCGGCATCGCTATCGCTGGCGATCACCACGGCAATCTGACCATCGGCTCCCTCGACCAGAGTCGCAACAAGGGCACTTCCCCCGCCGCGCCAGCCCCAGCGGCGGCGTCGGTCGCCGCCGCTCCGCGCCAGCGGGTGGACGACCCGACCCTCAGCGCCGATGGCGTCCACTTCAGCTACGGCCACGCCCTGATCATCGGCGTGGGGGCCTACGCCAACCCACGGCTCTCCGTGCCCGGCGGCACAACCGCCAATGACGCCCGCGCCCTGGCCTCGCTCCTACGTGACCCGCAGGTATCCGCCTACCCCGACGCCCAGGTGAACGTCCTCCTGGATGCCAAGGCCAGCCGGGCCAACATCCTCGACGCGCTGGAGGATCTGGCCAACCGGGCGCGTGGCGGCACGGCGCTGATCTTCTTCGCCGGCCACGGCGCGCCGGTGGGCGACAGCTACGCCCTGCTGCCCTCCGACGCCGACCTGGGCGATCTGGCCGGCACCGGCATCACCGCCGAGGTCTTCCACCAGCGCGTGGCCAAGGTGCGGGCGAGCGCGAAGCGGCTGGTGGTGCTGCTCAACTGCTGCCACGCCGGCGGCGTCGGCGACGCGGTGCTCGACGCCGGCGCGGAGCTGCCCAGCGGCGAGGCCCCGCCCGCCGCCTTCTACCGGCCCCTGGCGGTCGGCAGCGGCCAGGCGGTGATCTCCTCCTCGCGGCCGACCCAGAAGTCGGGCGCCGGCTCGCAGGCCAGCCCGCAGCACACCCCCTTCGGCGCGCAGCTGCTGGCCGCGCTGCGCGGCAAGGCCCCGGGCCATGGTGCGGGCGTCGGCATCTTCGAGCTGTTCGCCTACCTACGCGCCCAGGTCCCCGCCGACGCGCGGCACATTTGCTACAACGGCGGGCCGCTGGTGCAGGAGCCGCTCTTCTACGCCAGCCAGCTCGACGACAACATCCCGGTGGCCCTGCGCCCCGGCTGGCAGGGCAGCACCCTGGGTGACGACACCCTGCGCCTGGCCATGCGCCTGGCCGAGCTGGGGCTGGCGGACGAGGCGGGGACGCTCAATCCGGCGCAGATCGCCGAGCGGGATGATCTTCTCTCCCGCCTCGCGGGCGGCGGGTAGAACGGTCGCGTTGCGATCACCCATTCCTTGCACGATCAGCTGTGCCGAGCACATAGACTGAGTCAGGCGCAGATATCCTGCACCATGGCGCTGCGCGCGATGCCTTACCGCACTGCCTTCGCGCACCTCGCCCTGGTGAAGGAGCCAGACGGGTGTGCTATGCTGCTGGTGTCACCCACGCGAATGCGGGGCGACACGTATGGAGATACCGAATGGCACACATAACGGCTGCGCTCAGCGGCACCATCACCCTTGGGGGCGACCTTCCCGTCCATCGCCTGGGCTATGGCGCGATGCGGATTACCGGGCGGGGCATCTGGGGCGACCCGGACGACCGTGACGAGGCGCTGCGCGTCCTGCGCCGCCTGCCCGAGCTCGATGTGACCTTTATCGACACGGCTGACTCCTACGGGCCGTATGTCAGCGAGGATCTGATCCGCGCCGCGCTGCACCCCTACCGCGGCCTCGTGATCGCCACCAAGGGCGGCCTCACCCGCCATGGGCCGGATATCTGGAAGCCGCTCGGGCGGCCCGAGTACCTGCGCCAGTGCGTGCTGACGAGCCTGCGCCGTCTGGGCGTCGACACGATTGACCTGTGGCAGCTGCATCGGATCGATCCCCAGGTCGATCAGGATGTGCAGTTCGCCGAGATCGCCGCCATGCAACGCGAGGGGCTCATCCGCCATGTGGGGCTGAGCGAGGTCGGGGTCGCGGAGATCGCGGCGGCGCGCCGGCACTTCCCGGTGGTGAGCGTCCAGAACTTGTACAACTTGGTGGCACGCCAGCACGAGGCCGTGCTGGACTACTGCGCGCAGGAGGGGATCGCGTTTATCCCCTGGTTCCCGCTCGCCGCCGGGAGTCTCGCCCAGGCGGGGAGCATCCTCGACGCGGTCGCGCGACAGCACGATGCCACTCCGGCGCAGGTGGCACTGGCCTGGGTGCTCAGGCGCAGCCCGGTCATGCTGCCCATCCCGGGGACTGGCAAGGTGCAACATCTCGAAGACAACGTCGCCGCCGCCGCGCTGGCGCTCAGCGACGGGGAGTTCCAGCAGCTCGACGTGGCGGGCCAGCAGGAGTGGCAGCGCCGCCAGGCGCCGGGGCGCTGAACCTAGGGCGTTGGTGCGCGGCTAGACATCCGAGGTGGCCCTAAGGTGGCGCGGATAGCCGCTCTTATCCGATCCACACCCCCGCTTGACACCCCCATGTGGATCGGATAAGATACGCCTAATCCCACCCCTACGCACCCTCATCTGGATCGGATATGAACGAGCCACCTGCGGCGAACATTCAGAGGACGCCATGACCCCGCCGTTCACCGCCTTCATCGACCACCTGCTGGCCAGCGGCACTACGCCGGCCACGCTCAAGGCCATCCGCAGCGACCTCAGCACCCTGGCACGCTGGTACGATGCCGAGCATCACGGTCGCCCGCTGCGCATCGCGGACATCACCCCTCGTGATGTGCGGCACTGGATGCTCCACTCCACCCAGGTGGGCAAAGACACGGCTGCCCCCGCCACCGCGAACCGTCGCAAGAACAGCCTCCGGCTCCTCTGCGCCTGGGCTATCGACGCCGGCGACCTTGTCGTCGACCCCACCCGCGATGTGAAGGATCTGCCGCTCGGCACCCATTCCCCCCGCTCGGTCAGCGACGCTGCGATCGACCGGGTGCTGCACGCCGCCCGCCAGGCGGAGGATACCGAGCAGGCGCTGCGCGACGAGGCCATGTTCAGCGTGCTGGCCTACTGTGGCCTGCGGGTGGAGGAGCTCTGTCAGCTTCTGCTCGCTGACTACAACCCGGTCACCCGTAAGATCTTCGTGCGGATGGGCAAGGGCCGGAAGTCTCGCGCGGTGTTCCTACGCCGTGAGGCGCAGCCGGTCTTTGAGCGCTACCTGCGGCAGGTGCGCTGCCCTGGCGGCTACCCGACCGGGAAGGCCGCCGAGGAGCCGCTCTGGATGCACCGCGCCAATGGCACGGGTCGGCCATGGGCGGTCGGGCTCAATCAGCGCGCGGTTCAGGAGCGGGTGCGCCACCTGTCCGCCCGTGAGGCCCGCCAGCTCCGCGCCGACGCCGCCCTGGCCCGCCGTGATGATCAACGGGTGGCTCTGGAGCGCCTCGCTGAGGAGATGGATACCATCACCCCACACACCTTTCGGCACAGCCTGGCCCGCCGTCTTCTCAAGGCGGATGCCGACCTGGCTGAGATTCAGGCGGTGCTCGGACACAGCAACCTCCGGGTTACGGGGATCTACCTGACCCCGTCCGAGCAGGATGTGGAGCGATCACTTGAGGATGGATCGGGCCTGCGATGACGCAGGCGGAAGAGCTGGCCATGCAGCCGCCTCGCACTACCTGACGCCGCTGCAGGCGGCAGGCCCTGCGCTGCTGGTCGAAGCGGTCGGCGCGCTGCCGGCCCCGATGCGTCAGCCTTGGGGTTGGATGCCCGCGAGCTCTGGCCTGACATTTCTTCATGTTTTTATACGTATCCCGGCTGTCCCCCAGTATGCTTCAATGAACTTGGAATATGTAGCGGCGTACTATGCTAAACATGACACCAGAGAGCCATTGACTCCAGGATACCAGTCGCTTACACTTTGCCTATCGTGATCGCGAGGTGTCACCATGCGTATCCGCGCTCGTCTTCAGCCCGATGGCACCTGGCTTGAACGGGAGCTCCTCCGTCGCGCCTGGACGTATCAGGATCTCGCGAAGTATGCCGGGATTAACCGGATGACGATCTATTTCCTGCTTCACCCTGGCGCGTATGGCAGCCGCCGCAAGATGCGTCGCGGTACGATTCTACCGCGTACCGCGCGTGCGATTGCTGAGGCATTGGTGGGTAAGGACGGTGCGGTTGAGGATACGCTTGAGCGCTACTTTGAGGTGGATCGCACTACCGTAGATCGCCGCTCAACCCTTTCCTAAAGGCGTCGCCATTGGGTGCGCTAGTCGGGATACCATGCCTGCTGTCAGCCGCACATCCCTTCCCGAGCAAGGCCAACTGGTCGAGGTGCGCCAGCGCCGCTACGTCGTCACCGAGGTGCGGCAGAGCACCTTGCCCCCCGACCCGCTGGCGGCCTACGATCCCACCCCGCAGCACCGGGTCACGCTCGCTTCGGTCGAGGATGACGCCCTCGGCGAAGAGCTCCAGGTGATCTGGGAGATCGAGCCGGGGGCCCAGGCCGTTGAGGGCGCCGCGCTCCCCCAGCCCAGGGGCTTCGACGACCCTCACCGCTTCGACGCCTTCCTCGATGCGGTGCGCTGGGGTGCCATTGCCAGCGCCGATGTGCGCGCCCTCCAGGCCCCCTTCCGCTCCGGTATCACCATCGAGGACTATCAGCTCGACCCGGTCGTGCGCGCGATCCAGATGCCCCGCGCCAACCTGCTGATCGCCGATGATGTCGGCCTCGGTAAGACGATCGAGGCCGGCCTGGTCGTCCAGGAGCTGATCCTGCGCCACCGCGCCCGCTCGGTGCTGATCGTCTGCCCGGCCGCGCTCCAGATCCAGTGGCGCGACCAGATGCGCGATAAGTTCGGCCTGGAGTTCCGCATCGTCGATACTGAGCTGATGCGCGGCCTGCGCCGTGAGCGCGGCCTGCACGTCAACCCCTGGACGCACTTCCCGCGCCTGATCACCTCGGTGGACTTCCTCAAGCGTGAGCGGCCGATGCGCCTGTTCCGCGAGGTGCTGCCCGGCCCCGATGAGCCGACCTACCCGCGCACCTTCGACCTGCTGATTGTGGACGAGGCCCACAACGTGGCCCCCTCGGGCCGGGGCAAGTACGCCACCGACTCGCTGCGCACCCTGGCCATCCGCACGATCGCCCCGCACTTCGAGCACCGCCTGTTCCTCTCGGCCACGCCGCATAACGGCTACCCCGAGAGCTTCACCGCGCTCCTGGAGCTGCTCGACCCACAGCGCTTCGCGCGTGGCGTGTCGCCGGAGCGCAGCAGCCTGCTCGCGGTGATGGTGCGCCGCATGAAGTCCGAGCTGCCGCCGCGCTGGGACGGCACGCCGCGCTTCCCCGCGCGTACCCTGGAGGCGATCGAGGTCGCCTACACACCTGATGAGCTGCGCGTTCACCAGGTACTGCGCCAGTACACCCAGTCGCGCCTGAAGGGGGCCAGCGACCAAACCGAGCAGGTGGCCAGCGAGTTCGTGCTCAAGCTGCTCAAGAAGCGGCTCTTCTCCTCGCCCGAGGCGTTTGCCCGCACGCTCGCCCAGCATACCCAGTCGCTCGAAACTGCCCGCAAGCGCGGGGCCAGCCCGACCCGCACCCCGGTGGGCCTCCTGCGCGCGCAGCTGGAGCAGGCGGACGAGGAGTTTGGTGACGATGAGGCGGCTGACACCACCCTCGACGACACGCTCGATACGGCGACGCGGCTGTTCCGCGAGCTGACGCCGGAGGAGCGCACGCTGCTGGGCGAGCTGCGGGCCTGGGCCGAGGATGCGCGCGGTCGGCCCGACCAGAAGACCCGCGAGCTGATTGGCTGGCTGAAGACCCAACTGCTCACCCCCGATGGCCAGTGGACCAGCGAGCGCGTGATCATCTTCACCGAGTACCGCGACACCCAGCGCTGGCTGCTCCAGATGCTGACCAGCGCGGGGCTCGGCGGCGGCGAGCGCCTGATGAGCCTCTACGGTGGGATGCCCACCGACCAGCGCGAGCGGATCAAGGCGGCCTTTCAGGCCAGCCCGGATGTCGCGCCGGTGCGGATCCTGCTGGCCACCGACGCGGCCTCCGAGGGCATCGACCTGCAGAACCACTGCTCCCGGCTGATCCACGTCGAGATCCCCTGGAACCCCAACCGCATGGAGCAGCGCAACGGGCGCGTGGATCGCCACGGCCAGCGCGCCGCGAAGGTGCAGATCTTCCACTTCGTCAGCAAGGGCTGGCGTGAGCGCCAGGTGCGCGACGCCCTGGCTCCCGACGAACTGGCGGCCGACCTGGAGTTCCTGATGCGGGCGGCGCTGAAGGTCAATACGATCCGCGAGGATCTGGGCAAGGTCGGGCCGGTGATCGCCACGCAGGTCGAGGAGGCGATGCTTGGGCGACGGGTGCGGCTGGAGACGGTGGCGGCCGAGCGGGATGCCGAGCCGGTGCGCCGACTGCTGAAGTTCGAGCGGCAGCTGCGCGAGCAGATCGCCAAGCTCCACGAGCAGCTCCAGGAGACGCGGCGCGACCTGAAGCTGGAGCCGGTGCGTGTGCAGACGGTGGTGCAGATTGCCTTGGCGCTCGCCGGCCAGCCCCCGCTGCGCCCGACGACGATCAATGGGCTCGCAGCCTTCCAGGTTCCCTCGCTGACTGGCAGCTGGGCCGCGTGCGGCGAGGGCCTGGGCCACCCGCACACTGGCGTGCCGCGCCCGATTGTCTTCGACCACGCCCTGGTCGATGGGCGCGACGATGTGGTGCTGGCGCACCTGAACCACCGGCTGGTGGCGATGGCGCTGCGCCTGCTGCGGGCCGAGGTCTGGGCGGCGGGCGGGCGCGGCAAGCTGCACCGGGTCACGGCGCGGATTGTGCCGAACGACGCCCTGGAGCTGCCAGCGCTGGTCGGCCACGCCCGGCTGCTGGTGCTGGGTGCCGACCACCAGCGGCTGCACGAGGAACTGATTGTCGCCGGCGGCCAGCTGCGCGAGGGCCGCTTCGCCCGCCTGAACCTCACCGAGACCCAGCGGGCGCTGGCGGCGGCGACGGATCGCGCGGTGCCCGCCGTGATGCAGGAGCGCCTGGCGGTCCAGTGGCCGAAGCATCAGGACGCGCTGCTCGCGGCGCGGGAGGCGCGCATGCGCGAGCGGGCGGCCAGCCTGGAGAAGCAGCTCGCCGAGCGGCGCGAGAAGGAGGTCGCGGACATCACCGCCATCCTGAGCGAACTCCAGCGGGCGATTGCGACGGAGCTAGACGAGCCGGCCATCAGCCAGCTGATGCTGCCGGACTTCTCGGACACCGAGCGCGACCAGCTGGCGCGCAACCGGGACAGCCTGCGCGCCCGCCTGGCCCAGATCCCCGGCGAGATCGTCGGCGAGACCGCCGCCATCCGCGCGCGCTACGCCAACCCCAGCCCCCGGCTGTTCCCGGTCGCAGTGACGTTTCTGGTGCCGGAGCGACTGACTCAGTAACCATGCATGGTTTCTACCGATGAGGAGCATGTCGATGTCTGACTCCCATAAGCCCGCATCCCCGCCTGAGTCAGAGGGTTTGGTCAAGGTGGTTGTCGGCCCGATCGAAGCCCCCCTTGCCGAACTGATCGCCTATGATCGTCCGTTTCCCGCTTCGCCGCGCCCCGTGAGCCTCGATCCATCAGTCGTGACCACGATTGGTGACATGCTGCGTATCTTGCCAGGCATTGTCGGAGCGGGGATACAGGCATCCTCACCGGCCTATCTTCTGACCTTTGCCCCCAATGTTACGGCACAACTCCAGGCAGGCAGTGCATCAATCATGCATGCCCTTGATGGCGGTGTGCGCGCAGTTGCCGTCGATGCGAGTGGGCGGATCATCGGGAATGGGACGCTCGTCGCGGCCCCAGGGCTCAGTAGTATCGCCACAGCGGCCATGCTCTGGCAAACCCTTGCGCTGGTCACCGCCCAGCACTATCTCCACGATATGCAGCAGCAGCTTCGTGAGATTAGCACCGCCGTGAACGATATCCATGACACGCTCCTGGCGAAGGAGAACGCACGGCTATTCGGTCACGAGCGTAGCTTACAACGAATCATGAGCATGGTGCAGCGTGGAGCCGCTATGGAACTGAATATGACGGAGATCAGTAACCAGCTTGAGCAAATGGATCGCGAGTGCGATGAGGTGCAGGATCTGATGCGCCATCAGATGGAGCGACAAGTTCCCCGCATAAAGGCAACTCCCATCTGGGCCTGGTTCCATTGGGAGGTTGAGGATAATGTCGCTGCTGCGCAGAAATATGTCGATGCGTTCAATGATGCAGTGCTGGCGTTTACTGCCAGTGTGCGGATGAAGGTAATGATCGCCGCAGTGCGTGCGTACCTCCTCCAGCAGCCCACAAGAAGCCTTATTGGGCTAGAAGAGGCGGCTAAAGACATCAGCCGTGGATGTAAAACAATAGTGGATTTTTACAAGGAAATCAGCTCGCTAGGGGAGGTCTGGGCGCCTACAGATATATTCGGTTTCCTGAACGATCTCCGCAAGACTCTCCTGAATCAATATGTTCAACGCCTTTCTGGTTTACAAAGCCTCTTTGCGAAATTTGACACGGATCTCAATATGACCCAACGCCAGATAATGGGCATGCGGGATCACCTGCTACCAGCCGTGCTGATTCAGCATGGCCCAGATGGTACGCTTCTGGTGTATGAGGCACCGCAGGAGCCAGTGTCGCAGTCGGTTGGTTAGCTGAAATTGTTCATACGAGGGTCTTCCTCATGTCCATCGCCCGCCACCACGCCGAATGGCTCTCGCTGGTCGAGGTCTCGGGGCCGTTCCTGAGCATGCCGGTGCTGCTGCGCGTCTTCCCCCAGGGCTTGGACGCGCACGACCCCGAGGTCAGCCGGGGCGTGCGCCGCGCGCTGGAGGAGTGGCAGGACAACCAGCAGGGTCTGCGCCCTGACCCGGCCATCCACACGGCCTGGGTGCGCTTTGTGCTCCGTGATGTACTGGGCTTCCCCGACGAGCTTCTCTGGGGTTCAGGGTTCAGGGTTCAGGGTTCAGGGGCGAACCCGGCTTCTGTAGATACCTACACGCTCCCCCAAATCGCCGTCACGGTAGCAGAGCACGGGGAAGTGCTCCGACCGGATGTCGTGATTGCACGAGCACCGAGCGGCCTGAACCCTGAATCCCGAACCCTGACCCCCCGGCTCCTCGTGCAGGTGGTGCCGCCCGCCCAGGATCTCGATAAGCCGCTCAGAGACCACCGCTGGAAGGCGTCGCCTGCCACGCGCATGGCCGAGTTGCTGCGCGGCGCGGGCGTCCGCCTCGGCCTGCTCACCAACGGCGAGCGCTGGATGCTCGTCCACGCCCAGCCCGGCGAGACCGCTGGTTTCAGCTCGTGGTACGCCTCGCTCTGGCTCGATGAGCCGGTCACCCTGCGCGCCTTCCGCTCGCTGCTCGGCGTCGCCCGCCTCTACGGCGTGGCCGACCCCGACACCCTGGAGGCGCTGCTCACCGAGAGCGCCGCCAACCAGCAGGAGGTCACCGACCAGCTCGGCTACCAGGTGCGCGAGGCCGTCGAGGTGCTGGTTCAGACCCTTGACCGGATCGATAAGGACCAGGGCCGGGCGTTGCTTCAGGGCGTCGGTGAGCCGACACTCTACGAGGCGGCGCTGACGGTGATGATGCGCCTGGTGTTCCTGTTCTCGGCGGAGGAGCGCGGCCTGCTGCTGCTCGGCAAGCCGATGTACGACCAGCACTACGCGATCTCCACCCTGCGCGCCCAGCTCCGCGCCGCCGCTGACGAGACCGGCGAGGAGGTGTTGGAGCGCCGCCATGACGCCTGGAGCCGCCTGCTGGCCACCTTCCGCGCGGTCTTCGGCGGCGTGCAGCACGAGGATCTGCGCCTGCCGGCCTACGGCGGCCACCTCTTCGACCCCGACCGCTTCCCCTTCCTCGAAGGGCGCACTCAGGGTTCAGGGTTCAGGGGCCAGGGTTCAGCGGCCCGATCAGACGCCAGCTTGAACCCTGAACCCCGAACCCTGAACCCTCGGCCCCTGCCGGTAGACAACCGCACGGTGCTCCATCTGCTGGAGGCGCTGCAGGTGCTGCGGGTGAGCGTGCCGGGCGGCGGCCCCGCCGAGCCACGGCGGCTCTCCTTTCGCGCCCTCGACATCGAGCAGATCGGCCACGTCTACGAGGGGTTGCTCGACCACACCGCCAAGCGCGCCGCCGAGCCGGTGCTCGGGCTGATCGGCAGCAAGGATCGTGAGCCGGAGATTCCGCTGGCAACGCTGGAAGCGCTGTTTGGGGATCGGGGATCAGGGATCGGGGATCGGGGGCCGGAGGTTGTGCATCAGGGATCAGGAATTGGCAGGGGTGCGGTAGCCGATCCCCGATCCCCGATCCCC
>JBAXES010000017.1:0-20700 GCA_037140315.1 Chloroflexales bacterium | reverse complement strand
TGCGCTGCCATCGCCGCCGACCTGATGACCCCCAACCCGGAGACGCTGGAAGACACCCTGCCCCTGGCCCGGGCGGCGGCGGCGATGGCAGCGCATAACCGCAAGCGCATGCCGGTGGTGAATATCGAGGGTACGCTGGTGGGTATGGTCAGCCGATCCGACCTGCTGGCGACAGTGGCGGAGGGCATGCGCCAGCGTCCGGACGAGCCGCTCGATCTGCCGGCGGGCGCGCCTGCCACGGTGGGCGAGATGATGCTGGCTGAGCCGCCGGCAGTGCTGGCCGCTGCGCCGCTCGCCGAGGCGCTCGACGCGCTGCTGGCGAGCCCGCTGCGCCGGGCGGTGGTGGTTGACGGGGATCGCGCCGTGGTTGGGGTCATCACCGACGGGGATGTGCTGCGCCGGGCGGCGCGCCGCCTGCCGGGCAGCGCGATCAGCCGGATGGCGGCATGGCTGGGCGGCGGCGAGCGCCCGGCCGAGCTTCAGCTAGAGGCGCGCGCCCGGGTCGCCTCAGGTGTGATGACCAGCCCGGCGGTCACGGTGCGCGCCGACGCGCCGGTGTCCGAGGCCATCCGCCTGATGATGGCGCACAAGGTGAAGGCGCTGCCGGTGGTCGACGGCGCCGGGCACCTGGCGGGGATCGTGGGCCGGGCCGGCGTGCTCGCCGCCCTCGGCGAGCGGTGAGGGTATGGGAGAGCGAAGCTCTCCCATAAAAAAACTGGTGTGCAGCATGTGCCTGCTGTAGGGGCGGCGCGCGCGCCGCCCCTACAGCTTCACCGCGCGCAGCCGCAGGCTGTTGCTGACCACGAAGACCGACGAGAAGGCCATGGCCCCGGCGGCCAGGATGGGGCTGAGCTGCCAGCCGGTGAGCGGGTAGAGCGCCCCGGCGGCCACTGGGATCAGCACCATGTTGTAGATGAAGGCCCAGAACAAGTTCCAGCGGATCGTGCGCATGGTGGCCTTGCTCAGGGCGACCGCCTGCGCGATCCCGGCCAGGTCGCCGCGCATCAGGGTGATGTCGGCGGCCTCCATGGCCACGTCGGCGCCGGTGCCGATGGCGATGCCCACGTCGGCCTGGGCCAGGGCTGGCGCGTCGTTCACTCCGTCGCCCACCATCGCCACGACCTTGCCCGCGGCCTGGAGTCGCCTCACCTCGGCCGACTTGTCCTGCGGCAGCACCTCGGCGAGCACCTCGTCCACGCCGACCTGGGCGGCGATCGCCTCGGCGGTGCGCCGGTTGTCGCCGGTGAGCATGGCCACTGTTACGCCGAGGGCGCGCAGGGCGGCCACGGCGGCGGCCGAGCTGGGCTTGACGGTGTCGGCCACGGCGAGCACGCCGAGGGCCGCGCCGTCGGCGGCCACGAGCATGGCGGTCTTCCCCTCGGCCTGGAGCCGCTCGACCTCAGCCGGCAGATCGCCCAGCTCCACGTCGCGCTCGCGCATCATGCGCAGGGTGCCCACCAGCACCTGTCGGCCCTCCACCGTCGCCTCCACGCCGGCCCCGGCGATGGATCTGAAGCCCTCGGGCGTGGTCAGGCTCAGCCCGCGCGCCCTCGCCTCGGCCACAATCGCCTCGCCCAGCGGGTGCTCGCTCCGGCTCTCCGCGCTCGCTGCGAGCCGAAGGATGAAGGATGAAGGATGAAGGATGAAATCCTCTGCATCCTCGGCAGCGCTACCATCGGCGAGTATCGGTGCGGCCTTCATCCTTCTGCCTTCATCCTTCATCCTTACGGTCACGTCAGTGACGGCCGGCTTGCCCATCGTGATCGTGCCGGTCTTGTCGAGGACGACGGCCTGGATGTTCGCGGCGCGCTCCAGGCTCTCGGCATTCTTGATCAGGATGCCGTGCTCGGCCCCGGTGCCGGTGCCGACCATGATCGCCGTTGGGGTGGCTAGGCCCAGCGCACACGGGCAGGCGATCACCAGCACGGCCACGGCGAAGAGCATGGCCTGGGTCGGCCCGACTCCGGTCAGCAGCCATGCCACGAAGGTGAGCAGGGCCAGGCCGATCACCACCGGCACGAACACGCCTGCCACCTGGTCGACCAGGTGCTGCACCGGCGCGCGTGAGCCCTGGGCCTCTTGCACCAGGCGGATGATCTGGGCCAGGGCCGTCTCGCGGCCCACGCGCACGGCGCGCATCTGGAAGCTGCCGCTGCGGTTGATCGTCGCGCCGATCACGCTGTCGCCGGGGCGCTTCTCCACCGGCAGGCTCTCGCCGGTGACCATGCTCTCGTCCACGGCGGACTCGCCGCTGAGGATCGCGCCGTCCACCGGCACCTTCTCGCCGGGCCGCACGATCACGATCTCGCCCTTGCGCACGTCGGCCACCGGGACATCGACCTCCTGGCCGACCCGCAGCACGCGGGCGGTCTTCGGCTGGAGCCCGACCAGGGCGCGGATCGCCGCGCCGGTCTGGCTCTTGGCCCGGGCCTCGAGGTATTTGCCCACCAGGATCAGGGTGATGATCAGGGCTGCTGTCTCGAAGTAGACGTGGCCCGCAGCCCCGCTGAGCAGCAGGGCCAGGCTGTAGAGGTAGGCCACCGACGAACCCATGGCGATCAGGGTGTCCATATTCGCCGTGCGCGCCTTGAGGGCCTTCCACGCGTGGACGTAGTAGTCGCGCCCGCTGTAGATCTGCACGGGCGTGGCTAGGGCCAGGAACAGCCAGTTGAGCAGGTCGTCGCGGGCGGCCGCCTTGCCCATCATCTCGACCATCGGCATGCCCGGCATCTGCTGCTGGAGCGCGGCGGCTGCGCCGACCCACCACGGCTGGATCAGCCCGAGGTCGCGGGACATAGAGATCAGGAAGAGCGGCAGGCCGAAGGCCACGCCGACGATCAGCTTGCGGCGCTTGTCGCTCAGCTCGCGGGCCCGGGCCGCCGCCTCGACATCCTCGGCCGCGCCGGCGTCGGCGCCGCTGGTCTCGATCACCCCGTAGCCGGCGTTCTCGATCGCCGCCTTCAGGTCGGCGAAGCCCGCGCTGGCGGGCGAGTAGGTCACACTGGCGCCCTCGGTGCTCAGGTTGACGCTGGCGTCAAGCACGCCGGGCACCCTCCTGAGCGCCTTCTCGACCCGCATCACGCAGGAGGCGCAGGTCATCCCGGTCACCGGGATCTCCAGCCAGTCGGTGACGACGCCGTAGCCGGCACCCTCGACGGCGGCCTGGAGCTGCTGCGGCTTCGCCTGGGCTAGGTCGAAGCGCACGGCGGCCTGCTCGGTGGCCAGGTTGACGCTGGCGTCGAGCACGCCGGGCACCTTCTTGAGCGCCTTCTCGACCCGCATCACGCAGGAGGCGCAGGTCATCCCGGTGACGGGGAGGTTGATCTGCTGCTCGGCCATAGACTACCTCAATGCTTAGGGCTGCCGCCCTAAAAAACCGCGTTGTATGTGCCCAGCAGGCACATGCTGCACTGGTTCTGCTGCGTGCGGCTACGCCGCGCCGCAGCAGAACCAGTTTTTTCGTGGGAGAGCGAAGCTCTCCCACACCCTCACCGTGCACGGTGTTGCTGCTGGCAACAAAAAACCGCGTTGTACTGCCGAAATGTGCCAGCGAAGCTGGCACATTTCGGCAGTACAACAGGAACATTCTGGGGCCTGTGCCCCCAGGGACACCTACCCTACGGCGGAGACCTCATCGTAGCCGGCCTCCTGGATGGCCGCGATGATTGCGGCGGGGGCGACCTGGTCGCCATGCTCGACGGTGACAACCTTGGTGGACAGGTCGACCTCAACCTTCTGCACGCCGCTCAGGGCGCTGACCTCTTTGTTCACCGCGTTGACGCAGTGCTGGCAGGAGACGCCGGGGACGAGGAACTTCTCGGTGGCCATTGGGTTTCTCCTTGTTGGGGCGCAGCAGCCTCTGGCTGCTGCGCCCTTACTGGTGGACGTTCTCGAAGACCTGGAGCAGCTCGCTGACGACGCGCTCGCGCTCGCTGACCTCGTCGCTGCGGATGGCGGTGGTGACGCAGCAGCGCAGGTGCTCGGCCAGGATGACGCTGTCGAGCTTGGCCAGGGCCTGCTGGATCGCCCGCGTCTGCTTGAGTAGGTCGATGCAGTAGGCGTCGGCCTCGACCATGCGCTGCACGCCGCGCACGTGGCCCTCGATCGTCTTCAGCCGGTTCATCAGCTGCTGTCTGTGCTCGTCGCCCATCGCTGGCTCCTGGCGCTGACCCCCCCCTGGGGGGGTGGGGTGCTGCCAGTATACCACCAGCCGCAGGGGCGTCAAGATCAGGGTATACTTTGCGAAAGCCCTCGCAATGAAAGGAATATCCATGTCTGAGCAAGCGCACATCCAGACACTGTTCGCCTACCACTGGGACACGACCGACCGGCTGATCGCGGGCGCGGGCAAGCTGGGCGCGGAGGAGCAGGATGCGCTCCAGGCGATCTTCATGCACCTGTTGAGCGTAGACTACGCCTGGCGGACGGCCCTTGAGACCGGCAGGCAGCCGGCGCCGCTCGCCGCCGCCGACTTCCCAACGCTGGAGGCGATCGGCGCGGGGTTCGCTGCGGAGCGTCGGGCCTGGGGCGCGCTGCTGGACGGACTGAGCGATGAGGAGATTGCGGCGACGGCGCTGCTGACCAGGGCCAACGGCCAGCCCTCGCCCCTGCCGCGCTGGCGGGTGCTGCACCAGGTGCTGCTCCACGGCATGCAGCACCACGCCGAGCTGGCCCAGCTGCTCACGGCGCAGGGCCAGTCGCCCGGCAACATCGACTTCATCTTCCACCGGTAGGCGCTGAGCGATCTCATCGGCAGCCGATCTACCCTCAGGTGTAGCGCATACATCCGAGGGCCGCAGGTGCAGCGCTACCTCTCGGGGGTGATCTCGTCCTCGGCGACGCCGAGCAGGAGTGCGGCGGCCGCCCTATCTCCGCCGCTGCGCTCGATGGCCAGGTCGATCATGCGCTGGCGGGCGGCCTGGAGCGCGCCGGCGAGGCCGCCGCCGAGGTCGAGCAGCCGACCGAGGGCGTCGGCGAGGCTGCGGTCGTAGGCCGCCCCGGTCGTGGCGAGCAGCAGGTGCTCGGGGCTGATCAGCGAGCCCTGGGCGAGCACCACCGCCCGCTCGATCGTATTCTCCAGCTGGCGTACATTGCCTGGCCAGTCGTAGCCCCTGATCTGCTCCATAGCGGACTCGCTGAGCCGCGCGCTGCGGCCGCCCACCCGGTGCTTGCGCAGGAAGTGGTCGATCAGCAGGGGCAGGTCGTCGGCGCGGTCGCGCAGCGGCGGCATGTGGATGTTCACCACATTCAGGCGGTAGTAGAGATCCTCGCGGAAGGTGCCGGCGCTCACCACCTGGAGCATGTCGCGGTTGGTGGCCGTGATCACCCGCACATCGACCTTCACCGAGGTGTTGCCGCCCACCCGCTCGAAGGTGCGCTCCTGGAGCACGCGCAGCAGCTTCTTCTGGGTGGCCGGGCTGATCTCGCTGATCTCATCGAGGAAGAAGGTGCCCCGGTGCGCCTGCTCGAAGCGGCCCTTGCGCTGGGCGAGCGCCCCCGTGAAGGCCCCCTTCTCATGGCCGAACAGCTCGCTCTCCAGCAGGCTCTCGGGCAGGGCGGCGCAGTTCACCGCCACAAACGGCCCCTCGTGCCGCAGCGAGCTGCGGTGCAGCACCTGGGCCACCAGCTCCTTGCCGGTGCCGGTCTCGCCGCTGATCATCACCGTGGCGTCGCTCGCCGCCACCCGACCGATCAGCTTATACACCCGCTGCATCGGCCCGCTCCGCCCGATCAGGATGTCGCGCGGGTCGGCGGCGGCGCGCTTCTCTAGGGCCATCACCCGCCGGGTGAGCCGGCGATACTCCAGGGCCCGCTGCACGCTGCGCAGGATCTCGTCGGTGTCGAAGGGCTTGGCCAGGTAGTCGTAGGCGCCGCGCTGCATGGCCTCGATCGTCATCGTCGATGAGTCCTGCGCGGTGACGATCAGCACGGGCACGTCGATGCCCCGGCTGCGGATCTGCTGGAGCACGGTCAGCCCGTCGGGCGGGGGCATCCGCACGTCGAGGATGGCCACGTCGGGCTCATCGCTCAGCAGGGCCGACATGGCCTCGGCCCCGGTGCTGGCCATCCAGGTGCGCGCCCCCTCCTGCTCAAGGATCTCCTGCAGCAGCTCGCGGATGGGCCCCTCGTCGTCGGCGATTAGGATGATGCTGCCCTCAAGCTCAAGTGCCATGGGTGATCTTTGCGTTACAAGGCCAACAGCACACTCCCTCTATTCTAGTATACACATCCTTGACGCTTTTGCACGCTCCGCAGGGGGCTGGTATACTGCGAGCAGCAGATCACGCGCTACGCGCCGGCCCAGCCCCGGCTCACATAGGTCACCATGTCGGATCAGAATCACATTCGCACCTTTTCGATCATCGCCCATGTTGACCATGGGAAGACGACGCTCTCTGATCGTCTGCTTGAGGTGACGGGCACGATCACCGCGCGCCAGAGCCGCGAGCAGCTGCTCGATGGGATGGACCTTGAGCGTGAGAAGGGCATCACCATTAAGGCCAAGGCCGTCCGCATGGAGTACCGCGCCAAGGACGGCGAGCTCTACCAGCTCAACCTGATCGACACCCCCGGCCACGTGGACTTTGGCTACGAGGTCTCGCGCGCCCTGGCCGCCTGCGAGGGGGCCCTGCTGGTGGTCGACGCCGCCCAGGGCATCGAGGCCCAGACCCTGGCCAATGTCTACCTGGCCGTCGAGCACGACCTGACGATCATCCCGGTGGTGAACAAGATCGACCTGCCCGGCGCGAACGCCGAGGAGGTCGCCAACGAGATCGAGAAGGTGATCGGCATCCCGCGCGAGGAGACGATCCTGGCCTCGGCTAAGGAGGGCGTCGGCATCTCCGAGATCCTGGAGGCGATCGTCGAGCGCATCCCGCCGCCGCGCGGCCAGCGCGACCAGCCCGCCCGCGCGCTGATCTTCGACTCGCACTACGACGCCTACAAGGGCGTGATCGCCTATGTGCGCGTGGTGGACGGCGTCTTTCCCAGCGGGGCCCTGGTGCGCTTCATCGGCACCGACGCCACCGCCGGCACCCTTGAGCTCGGCATCTTCCGCCCGGGGATGACCGCCCTTAGCGCGCTCTCGGCCGGCGAGGTCGGCTATATCGCCACCGGCCTGAAGACGGTCGAGGAGTGCCAGGTCGGCGACACGATCACTCTGGTGAATAACCCCGCCGAGTCGGCGCTGCCCGGCTACCGCCCGGCCAAGCCGATGGTCTTCGCCGGGCTCTACCCGGTCGACAGCAACGCCTACCCCGAGCTGCGCGACGCTCTGGAGAAGCTGAAGATGAACGACGCCGCGCTCTCCTACCAGCCCGAGACCAGCAACGCCCTCGGCTTTGGCTACCGCTGCGGCTTCCTCGGCCTGCTGCACATGGAGATCGTCCGCGAGCGCCTCGAGCGTGAGTATAACCTCGACCTGCTGATCACCGCGCCCAGCGTGGAGTACCAGGTGCTGCTCACCGACGGCGAGATCGTCACCGTCGATAACCCCTCGGATATGCCCGACCTCAGCAAGCTCGCCAGCATCGAGGAGCCGATCGTTCAGATCAGCATTATTACGCCCACCCGCTATATCGGCACGATCATGGACCTGGTGACGACCAAGCGCGGCACTTTTGACATGATGGACTACCTCGACCCGACCCGCGTGTCGATCAAGTACCATATGCCCCTGGCCGAGATCGTGATCGACTTCTACGACCAGCTGAAGAGCCGCACCCAGGGCTATGCCTCGCTCGACTACCACCTCGATGGCTACCAGGAGGCCGACCTGGTCAAGCTCGATATCCTGGTGAACCAGACGCCCGTCGATGCGCTCTCGCTGATCGTCCACCGCGACTTCGCCTACAACCAGGGCCGCAGCCTCGTCGAGCGGCTGCGCAAGCTCATCCCGCGCCAGATGTTCGAGGTGCCTATCCAGGCCGCTATCGGGGCCAAGGTCGTCGCCCGCGAAACGGTGCGGGCGATGCGCAAGGATGTGCTCGCCAAGTGCTACGGCGGCGACATCACCCGCAAGCGCAAGCTGCTGGAGAAGCAGAAGGAGGGCAAGAAGCGCATGAAGATGGTCGGCAATGTTGAGATTCCCCAGGAGGCGTTTATGGCCATCCTCTCCCTCGGCGAGGGCGGCTTCGACGATGATTAAGGGCCTGCAGGAGTGTGGTACAACATTGTTTTTTCTCGAATGTGCGCGCCAACGGCGCGCACATTCGAGAACAAGAGAATTCTTCCAATGTGGAGGTTTACGGTGAAGCGCTTTGCCTGGGCGTTGTGCGCCCTTATGACCATGATCGCTCTGGCCGGATGTAGCCTCCAGAGCACCACCAACGGGGCCACGCTCCAGGTGACGCCCGACAACCCGCAGATCTTCCGCCTCGGCGGCAATGTCTACACGCAGGCCGACTACACCAGCCGCCTGAAGCAGGAGGTCGGCGCCGGCATCGCCAACCTCATCCAGCAGGGGCAGACCCGCGAGCAGATCCAGCAGCTCGCCGATAAGAACAATGTCCGTGGCGGGATCTTCGACCGCATGGTGCAGGACGCCCTGCTGATGCAGTACGCCCGCCGCAACGGTATCGGCGTAGACCCGGCGGCCCTCGACACCGATGTGTTCGCCCAGCCCGGCGCCGCCAGCCCGACCCGGCCCCTCAGCGATACCACCACCATGCGCCTCGGTCGGGCCCAGAACCAGCTGGTGCTCCAGGTGCTGGCCATGAACACCCGCGCCGATATGTTCCACGCCCGCCATATCCTGGTGCAGAGCGAGGCCACCGCCGACCAGATCCTCGCCGACCTGAAGGCCGGCGCAGACTTCGCCGCCCTCGCCGCCGAGCGCTCGAAGGATGTCACCACCGCCGCCGCCGGCGGCGACATGGGCTGGACGCCGAAGGGCGAGTCCCCCGCCGAGGTTGAGGCCGCCGGCTTCGCCCTGGCCCTGCATACGCCCACGAAGGTGAAGGCCGGGGAAGTCTGGCATGTGATCGAGGTGATCGAGCGCCAGGTCGGCGCGACCGCCGCCGAGAAGCGGCCCTTCGATAGCTTCGCGCAGCTCCAGAAGACCCAGAACGGCCAGCAGTTCTACCAGGAGACCTTCCAGCCCTGGTATGACCAGCTGCGCAAGGACGCCGAGGCCAGCGGCGATCTCGTCCTCGCCCAGGGCTTCGACCCCAACAGCATCCCTCTACCATTTCCATAATGCTGAATATTGAATGCTGAATGCTGAATGGTCGAACTCAGCATTCAACATTCAATATTCGGCATTCAACATTATGCTCACACCCGGCCGAGTCCTCGACGCCTGCTGCGAAGCGCTCGGCATGAGCGACCCGGCGGGCATCCAGATCCACCGCGCCCCGGCGCTGCTCGCCGCCGCCGCCGCTCTGGCGGGCCAGGGCGGCCCCAATGCCGAGGTGCGCTCGTGGGCCGAGACCCAGGGCCGCAGCCCCTACGCCGCGCCGCCCGCGCCATTCCCGCTGCTCCCCGCCGCGCCGGCGATTATCTGGGGTCTTGGAGAAGACGTAGACGCCCCGCCGGGGCGTCTCTACGACCTGCTGGCCTGGCGCTACCCGCCAGATCACCCGCTGGCCCTGCTCTCCCTCGACGCGAAGGGCGCGGCCACCACCACGGCACAGATCCCGTTGCGTGAGCTCGCGACATTCACCATTCACCATTCACCATTCACCATTCTGTATTTGTCCGCCCTTCCCATCGCCGCCGACCGCCGCGGCCCCGAGGGGCTGCACTGGGTGGTGGCCCGCCTGCTGGCCCCCGGCGGCTGCCCCTGGGATGTCCGGCAGACCCACCAGTCTCTGCGCGGCGCCCTGCTTGAGGAGGCCCACGAGGTGCTGGAGGCCCTCGACGCCGGCGATATGCACGGCCTGAGCGAGGAGCTGGGCGACCTGCTGATCAGCGTCTTCGCACACAGCGAGATGGCCCGCCAGGCCGGCGCCTTCAGCGTCGCCGATGTCTTCGGCCAGGTGGCGTCAAAGCTCATCCGGCGCCACCCCCACGTCTTTGGCGACCTGTCCGTGGACGGTGAGGCCCAGGTGCTGCAGAACTGGGAGCAGATCAAGGCCGCCGAGCTGGCCGAGAAGGGCCGCTCGCGCCCCAGCGCCCTCGACGGGGTTCCGCCGGCCTTGCCCGCCCTGGCCACCGCCCAGAAGCTCGGTAAGAAGGCGGCCCGCGCCGGATTCGCCTGGCCGGACGCCGAAGGCGCCTGGGCCAAGCTGCGCGAGGAGCTGGGCGAGCTTGAGGCCGCCGTCGCTAGCGGCGACGCCGCCCACACCGCCGAGGAGCTCGGCGACCTGCTCTTCATCGTCTCGCGCCTGGCCAGCTACCTCAGCGTGGACGCCGAGGCCGCCCTGCGCGATGCCAACGCCAAGTTCCGCCGCCGCTTCAATTTTATCGAGCAAGGCCGTCACCTGCCCGACCTATCCCTCGACGAGATGCTCGCCCTCTGGCGCGAGGCGAAGGGACAATGTTGAATGTTGAATGTTGAATGTTGAATGCTTGGCATTCAACATTCAACATTCAACATTCATAATTCAATATGCCCCCACCAATCGATATCTACCTTGGCGATATCGTCCAGATGCGCAAGGGCCACCCCTGCGGCGGCGACACCTGGCGCGTGGTGCGCCTCGGCGCCGAGATCGGCATCCGCTGCCTCACCTGCGACCGCAAGGTGCTGCTGCCCCGCGCCGAGTTCGAGCGCCGGGTCAAGCGCTTCGTCGAGCGCGGCCCCGGCGGCGACGGCACCGGGCCAGCGCTGTAACCCCGCGCGCCGCCGCGCGTATATTACCCCTGAGCGCCATTGAGGCGCTCTGCATACTCGCGGAAGTGAGGGTTATACCATGGCCGGGATCATCGCGCTTGTGGTCATCGCTATTGTCGCGTTTGCCCTGCTGATCATGCTCTTCTCCTGGGTGCGCATCATTCCCAACAACCGCATCGGCGTCGTCGAGAAGCGCTTCGGCGGCCGCGGCTCCCTACGGTCGGGCCTGATCGCTCTTGGCGGCGAGGCCGGCTATCAGCCCCAGGTGCTGCGCGGCGGCATCCATCTGGTCACGCCCTTCCAGTACACCATCCATATGCTGCCCCTGGTGACGATCCCCCAGGGCAAGATCGGCTATATCTTCGCCCGCGACGGACGCGCCCTCGGCCCCACCCAGACCCTCGCCGAGACCGTCCCCGGCGTCGACTTCCAGGATGCGGCGGCCTTCCTCAAGTCCGGCGGCCAGCGCGGCCCTCAGCGCCTTGTCCTGCGCGAGGGCACTTACGCGCTCAACCTCATGCAGTTCGTGGTGATCACCGAGGAGCGGGTCTTCTCTCTGCCCCTCAGCCGCGAGGACGACGAGATCATCAAGCGCATGGCCACGATCATCAACGAGCGCGAGGGCTTCCGGCCCATGGTGATCAAGGGCACCGATGATATGGTCGGCATCGTCACCGTCCACGACGGCCCCTCCCTCTCGCAGGGCGAGATCATCTGCCCCACCGTCGGCGATAGCTCGGCCGACCCGACGACCTACCATAATAACTTTCAGGACCCCGACGCCTTCCTGCGCGCGGGCGGCCAGCGCGGTCGCCAGCTCCAGGTGCTCACCGAGGGCACCTACTATATCAACCGGCTCTTCGCCACCGTCGAGCTGATCCCCAAGACGGTCATCGAGGTCGGCAACGTGGGCGTGGTCGTCTCCTACACCGGCGACACCGGCACCGACATCTCGGGCGAGGACTACACCCACGGCGAGCTGGTGCGCCAGGGCAGCCGGGGCGTCTGGAGCACCCCGATGCTGCCGGGCAAATACGCCTTCAACACCTACGCCGGCATGATGATCATAGTGCCGACCACCAACATCATCCTGAAGTGGACCCGCGGCGAGGTGGGTGCCCACCGGCTCGACGAGAACCTCTCGGAGATCGCCCTGATCACCCGCGACGCCTTCGAGCCGTCCCTGCCGCTCTCGGTGGTGATCCATATCGACTACCGCAAGGCGCCCCTGGTGGTCCAGCGCTTCGGCGACGTGAAGCGCCTGGTCGAGCAGACCCTCGACCCGATGGTGGCGGCCTACTTTAAGAACATCGGCCAGACCCGCACGATCATCCAGCTGCTCCAGGACCGCAGCGCCATCCAGTCGCTGGCCAGCGAGCAGATGCGCGAGAAGTTTGCCAACTATAACCTGGAGCTTGAGGAGGTGCTGATCGGCACGCCGACCTCGGGCAAGGGCGACACCAAGATCGAGGATATTCTAACCCAGCTGCGCTCGCGGCAGATCGCCGAGGAGCAGATCGAGACCTACGGGCGTCAGGAGAAGGCTGCGGTGAAGGAGCGCGAGCTGCGCGAGGCCGAGTCGCGGGCGCGCCAGCAGACGATGCTGACCGAGTCGGAGCTGAGCATCACGGTGCAGAGCAACCAGGGCAAGGCCGAGTACCAGCGGGCGCTCCAGCAGGCCGCCCAGATCCGCGCCCTGGCCGAGGCCGAGGCCGAGAAGATCGCCCGCCTGGGCATTGCCGAGGCTATGGCCATCGACGAGAAGGTGCGCGCCTACGGCGGCCCGCAGTTCCAGGTGACGCAGCAGGTGATGAGCCGCTTCGCCGAGGCGATCGAGCAGTCGGGCGTGGATGTCGTGCCGCGCATGGTGGTTGGTGGCGGCAACGGCGGCGGCGGCGGCAGCCTCATGGAGGGGCTGATGGCGATGCTGCTCTCCGAGCGCATGGAGGCGGCCTCGGCCAGCAGCAGCACCGGGGCCAGCACCGGCGCCACCCCCGAGGCCGACGCCCTGCGCGCCCAGATCCGCAAGGGGCTGACGAACGAGAAGGGGCCGGCGGCGTAGGGGCGCAGCGGCGCCGCGCTACTCCGCCCCTACGCCTCGGCGGCCTGATGCCGGGCCTCAGCGCAGCGTCCGGCCACATAGTCGCGGGTGCTGAGGGCGATGTAGGTCGCGCAGGTGGCGGACATCAGGGCGCGGGCGGCGGCCACCTTCGAGGTCGTCGAGGTCATCCTGCGGCGGCCCATAAAGGCGCCGACGCTGCCCAGCAGCCCGACCCCCAGCGCGAGGTGCATGGCCGTGCGCCGCGACTCCGCGCGGTGGCCCAGCGCGCCCAGCAGGGCCAGCAGGCTCCCCGGGAACGCCGGGATCAGCGCGGTCTTGCTCTTCTTCCCCGTCGCGAAGTAGCCGACGAGGCCCTGGATGATCAGCGCGATACCGAACCCGATCGTTGTATTCGGCATAAGCTCCTCTTTCGTCACATAGATACCGCTACGCACTGTCAGCGTATGGGCCGCAGTATAGCACTATCTGACAAAAAGCCTCAGATCCTATGATAGCGGCGGGCGGCGTGTGTGCTGGCACGCATCTTGCTACCGCACATGACACGCTCGACCAGAGGAGCTATGCTGTAGTTGCGCACATTGCAGCCCTGTCTCGATGGCAAGCCGGTGTGGCATCGCTCGTGGCGGCCATGCGCCGATATGGAGATCTGCCATGTTCGAGATGTCAATGCAGCCCGAGATGGGCGCGCGCGTCACCCCGGCCCTGCTCAACCTCGCGCAGATGCTGACCCTGCCGATCTTGGAGCTCCACCAGCTCGTCGAGCAGGAGCTGGCCGAGAACCCGGCCCTTGAGGAGCTAGAGGCCGCCGATATACGCTGCCCTGACTGCGCCAGCCCTATGGTGGACAGCCTCTGCCTGCGCTGCGCCGGGGTCGAGGAGGCGGGCGACGCCCAGCTGTGGGCAGGCGGCGTAGAGATCGACCCGCTGCTCTTTGTGGCCGCGCCGCGCAGCCTGCCCGAGAGCCTGCTCCGCGACCTCTACGCCAGCCTGCCCGAGCGGGATCATATGATCGCGATGATGCTTGTGGGCAGCCTTGATGATCACGGCTTTCTCACCGAGGATCTGGAGACGCTGGCCGCCACCCTCGGCGTCTCGACCGAGCGCGCCCAGATAGTGCTGCAGCGCCTGTGCGAGCTTGGCCCGCTCGGGATCGCCACCCGCGATACCCGCGAGTGCCTGCTGGTGCAGATCGACGCCCTGGCCGCCCAGGGCCTGCCGTGCCCATACGCGCGTATCCTGGTCGATCAGCACCTGGAGGACCTGGGGGCCGGGCGCTTCAAGCAGATCACCCGGGCGCTCAAGATCACCTCGGCGGAGCTCGATCTGGCGCGGGCCTTCATCCGCCGCCAGCTCTGGCCGTACCCGATGCAGGCCGCCGTCGGCGGATCCGCGCCGCTCCAGCGCACGCGCTACCGCACCGCCGACATTGTGATCAGCCAGCGCGATGAGGCCTTCATTGTTGAGGTGCCCCACGCCCAGCGCCGAGTCCTGCGGCTGAGCCCGCTCTATAAAGATCTGTCCCGTCGGACGGCCACCCTCGATGATCACGAGCGGGCGCACGTGCAGACCTATATCGCCAGGGCGCGGGTGTTTCTGACCAACCTGCGCCAGCGCGAGCACACCCTTAAGCGCATCGGCGACTCCCTGGTCCTGCACCAGGAGGCGTTTCTGCGCAGCGGCGTGCGCCACCTCACCCCGCTGACGCGCAGCGAGATCGCCGTCGAGCTCGATCTGCACGAGTCGACAGTGAGCCGGGCCATCGCCGATAAGAGCGCCCTGCTCCCCAACGGCACGCTCATGGCGATCAGCGAGTTCTTTGTCGCCGCCCGCGGCGTGCAGGACATACTGCGCGAGCTGGTGTCCAATGAGCCGCACCCGCTGAGCGACGAGCAGCTCGCGCGGCTGCTCGCCGCCCAGGGCCATCCGATCGCCCGACGCACGGTGGCGAAGTACCGTGACATCATGCGCATCCCGCCCTCGCACATGCGCTGATCAGCTACCCGTACGCGTAGGAGACCTGCACGCACGCCTGCCGCGTCGCCGGGCTGTACAGGAGCAGCAGGGACTCAAACTGGCCGCCGCTGCGCAGCGCGAGCTGCCTCGGTCGCCCCGCGACCCAGGCAGCGGACAGCCCCTCAGCGCCGCCAAGCGCGTCGGCGGCGAGGCATCCCTGCGCGCCCTGTGTGATCAGCGACGGAGGCACTCGCGGCCCCGCGCCAGAGGTAGTGCGGGAGTCCAGCCCAAGCCTGCTGGCGACGCCCTGAATATCGCCCGCGTCGGCCGCAAAGAGACAGTAGCCGGTGCGAGTCCGCACCATCATCTGGCAGGTCAGATCGCGGCGGGCGCCGCCGCTCGGCCCCAGGACCTCGGCGACGTCTGCGGCGAGCGTGCCCTGGTTCACAATGTTCCAGAGCGCGCCGCCCGCGAGCGCGGCCAGCGCACACAGCGCGACACAGACGCCAAGGATGATTATCATGCGGTTTGGGCTGCTCATAGAAAAAAGACCTTTAGGCGCGGAAACCCACGAGCTTTAGAGACTGCTGAAAAAGTACCTTGACACCACAAGATGTAGGTTTTTCGCCGCCATCGGCTACTACATATTGTGTACTCAGACCACTTTTTCAGCAGTCTCCTTTAGCCGTGGGTTACTGACCGGTATGGCCCTAGCAGGTATGAGTGGGGCAGGGCGGCGCAGCCGCCCTGCCCCACTCATACCGTCAGATCACTCCACCGTCACGCTCTTGGCCAAGTTACGCGGCTGGTCCACGTCGCAGCCGCGGCGCACGGCCACCTCGTAGGCCAGGAGCTGCAGCGGGATGACGGTGAGGATAGGCTGGAGCAGGGGCAGGGTCAGCGGCACGCTGATCACGTGGTCGGCCTTCTCGGCCAGCATGGTGTCGCCGGGGCTGCCGATAGCGATCACCTGGCCGCCGCGGGCCCGCACCTGCTCGATATTACTCAGCATCTTCTCGTAGATCCCGTCGCGCGGGGCGATGCAGATCACCGGCATGCGCTCGTCGATCAGGGCCACCGGGCCGTGCTTCATCTCGCCGGCGGGGTAGCCCTCGGCGTGGATGTAGCTGATCTCTTTGAGCTTGAGCGCGCCCTCCAGGGCGATCGGGTAGTTGGCCTGGCGGCCGAGGAACAGGGCGTTGCTGGCGTGGTGGTAGCGGTCGGCCAGCTCTAGGCAGATCGGCGTCGCCGAATCGAGCACCTCGGCGGCCTTGCCGGGCAGCTCGATCAGGGCCTGGAGGTGCGGCCGGATCTGGGCGGGCGTGAGCGTGCCGCGGGCCTGGGCCAGGCGCAGGGCGAAGAGGTAGCTCGCCGCCAGCATCGAGGTGAAGGCCTTGGTGGAGGCCACGCCGATCTCGGGGCCGGCGTGCAGGTAGAGCGGCCCGCCGTCGGCCACGCGGGCGGCCTGGCTGCCGATGGCGTTGACGATCGCCACGCTCCGCACCCCCTGGGAGCGGGCCTCCTCCATGGCCGCCAGGGTGTCCACCGTCTCGCCGCTCTGGCTGATCGCCAGCAGCAGGGCGTTGCCGCCGAGCACCGGCTCGCGGTAGCGGAACTCGCTGGCGTAGTCCACCTCCACGTGGACGCGGGCCAGCTGCTCGATCATAAACTTCGCCACCAGCCCGGCGTGCCAGGCCGTGCCGCACGCGGTGATGTAGATCTGGCCCACCTGGCGCAGGTCCGCGTCGCTGAGCCGCAGGTCGTCGAGGAAGATGTGGCCGGACTCCTGGTCGATCCGACCGCGCAGCACATCGGTGAGGGCGCGCGGCTGCTCGGCGATCTCCTTCTGCATAAAGTGTTTGTAGTCGCCCTTGGCGGCGGCCACCGGGTCCCAGCTGATCGCCGTGGGGCGGCGCTCCACCGGCGCGCCGTCGAGCCGGCTGATCCGCGCGCCCGCGCTGGTGAGCACGGCCAGGTCGCGGTCCTCGAGGAAGATCAGGTTGCGGGTGTAGTCGAGGATGGCCGGGATGTCCGACGCGACGAAGGTCTCGCCCTCGCCGATGCCGATCACCACGCCGCCGGCGTTGCCGAGCCGCGCGGCCACCAGGGTGCCGGGCTCGCGCACGCTCATTGCCACCACGGCGTTGCCGCCCCGCAGGTCGGCCATCGCCAGGCGCATGGCCGCCTCCAGCGAGCCGGCCTGCGCGTAGTAGTGGCCCACGAGGTGGGCGATCACCTCGGTGTCGGTCTGCGACTCGAAGCTGTGTCCGGCCTCGATCAGCCGGCCCTTCAGCTCTAGGTAGTTCTCGACGATGCCGTTCTGGATGACCACGATCTCGCCGCTGGCGTCGCGGTGGGGGTGGGCGTTGGCCTCGGTGACGCCGCCGTGGGTGGCCCAGCGAGTGTGGCCGATGCCGATCTGGCCGGCGGCCGGCTCCTGGGCCAGGCGGGCCACCAGGTTGCCGAGCTTGCCCACGCTGCGCCGCAGCTGGAGCCCCGCGCCCGCCGCGTAGATCGCGATCCCCGCCGAGTCGTAGCCGCGGTACTCAAGCCGCTGTAGCCCGCTGACCACCACCTCCGTCGCGTTGCGCTGGCCGATATATCCGACGATCCCGCACATATTGGTTGCTCCTGATGCGCTGACGCGCAGGGGACAGGGGATAGGGCCCAGCGCCGCATGTGGCGGCTCGCCTGATGCCCAGGAGCCTGTGGCCCTGCACGTATAGATATTCAGAGGACACGGGTTGGGAGGCATGCGCTCAGACAATAGCTAACACGAGCAACCACACGATGTGGCTGGCATCTGTTGCCTGTTGCCTGTTACCTGTTGCCTATAGGTTGTTGGGAAAGGGATCTGGGGTGGGTCGCCGCGGTCGGCATTGCCCTGCCCGTCGCCGGGGAGGTGTTGTGCTCGCCGCTCGCAGGCCGCGCCCTGGGCCTGGGAGGCTTCCGCTGATCTGTCGATGTTCTACGGGCCTGTGGCCCGTATTAGCCCCGCCTTGCGGCGAGGAACCTCCTCCTCGTCAGCTCGCGCCGCAGCGCGAGCCCATGCGCTTCGTGTGATTCTGTGGGTGATCATCCCTCCCGGCCACGTTTCCCGCGCGGCCCGTGTCAGTGTCAGTGGCGGAATTATAGCACAGGCAGATCTGGCTTCGCTAGATGGCTGTGCGTGCTTCCTGTGATACCATGTCCGGCTATCGGCTATCGGCTATCCCACATGAGCGAGGAGCGCGTGATGCATATCCTGGTGACGAACGACGACGGGATCGACAGCCCTGGACTGTGGGCCCTGGCCGGGGCGCTGCAGAGCAGCGGGCTGGGGCGGGTGTCGATCGTGGCCCCCGAGAGCGAGCAGAGCGGCACCGGCATGAGTCTGCCGATGCGGATCGAGCACCATATCCGCGCGGTGCCCGCGCCCGACCCGGCCCACGCCGAGATCGCCGCCTTCGCCTTCAGCGGCACGCCGGCGGGCTGTGTCACCGCTGGGATGCTCACCGGGCTCTGCCCGCGGCCCGACGCCGTGGTGTCCGGCATCAACCGCGGCCTCAATAGCGGCACGAACGTCCTGCTCAGCGGCACCGTGGGCGCGGCTATGGTCGCCGCCCTCTGGGGCCTGCCGGCCATGGCGATCTCGCTCCAGTTTGTCGGCGACGCGCCAATGCCCTGGGCGACGGCGGCATGGGCGGCCACCCGCCTCTTCCCGCTGCTAGAGGGCCTGCGCGCCCGCGGCCCCTTGCTGCTCAACGTGAACGTCCCGCACATCCACAACATCGCGGACCTGCGCGGATTCCGGCAGACCAGCGTCTCGGAGTTTTTCTTCGGGCGCTGCCTCGATCTGCCCCTGGAGCCAGAGGATGATAACGGGCGGCGGCGGGTACACTTCCGCTTTGTGCGTGAGCGCATACCCGACTTCCCCGAGGCCAGCGACGACGGGGCGATACGGGCGGGCTACGTCTCGCTGACGCCGCTCTCGCCTGTGCTCGGCCGCGATGATGTCGATCTGACCGCCGCGCTCGCCGCTGCGGGCCTGCGGGCCGCAGCGGCGAGCGCACCGTGAGGGTGTGGGAGAGCTTCGCTCTCCCACAAAAAAACCTGGTTCTGCGGCGGCGCCGCGTAGCCGCGCCGCCGCAGAACCAGGGCAGCATGTGCCTGCTGGGCACAAATAATGATCATTGGTGCGGGGCTTTAGGGCGGCGGCCCTACCCCCCGAGCAGCAGCCCGGCCAGGTAGTCCGCCGTGGCCCCGGCGTTGGTGTACTCGTTATTGCTGAGCACAATCACCGTCAGGCCATCGTCGGGGTAGCGACCGATATAGGTCACGGCGCCGCTCATCAGGCCGGGGTGGTAGATCACCCGGTGGTTGAAGCGGCTCTCGATCTTCCACGCGTAGCCGTAGTTAAAGAGGTTGGGCGTGTACATTTGGGCCAGCACGTCGAGCGGCAGCAGGGTGCCGGCGTCGAGGGCCTGGGCCAGCGTGTAGAGGTCGTCCACTGTCGAGAAGAGGCTGCCTGCCGCGAAGAGGTTGCTAGTATTGATCGGCGTGGCCGGTGTGCCGATGCCGATGTAGCCGCGCGTGCCGCTGAGGGCGGCCCCATCGCCCGTGTCGTAGCCGGTGTTGAACATCCCCAGCGGCCCGAAGATATGCGCGCGCATATAGGCCGGGTAGGCCTCGCCCGACACATCCTCGATCAGCCTGCCGAGGACGACATAGTTCGAGTTTGTGTAGTGGTAGGCCGAGCCGGGGGTAAACTCTAGGGGCAGGTCGTGAAAGCGGGCGATCACCTCGTCGGGGGTGGCCGGCTTGGTCTCCACATCGGCGAAGGCGAGGAAGTCGGTGTAGTTCTGCAGCCCCGATGTGTGCGCGAGCAGGTCGTGGACCGTGATCGCGCCCCAGGCTGCCGGGCAGTCGCGCAGATAGGTGCAGGCCGAGGCGCTCAGGTTGACCTTGCCGGCCTGCATGAGCTGCATCACCGCCAGGGCGGTGAGCGGCTTGCTCACCGAGGCCAGGCGGTAGCGTGTCAGCACGCCGGCGGGGATGTTGAGCTCCTGGTTGGCCAGGCCGTAGCCCTTGCGGACAAGCAGCTGCCCCTGGTAGGCTACCAGCACCGAGCCGCTAAAATTGCCCTGCGCGGCGATCTGCCCCAGGTAGGTGTCCATCTGGGTGGCGACCGACTGGAGCTCCGGGCTGGGCTCGCTCCCCTGCGCGGGGGCGAGCACGGCTGTCAGGGGCGCGCTGGTCGGCTCGGTAGAGGTCGGCGCGCCCTCCGCCAGCGGCGTCACCGTCGGCTGCACCGTCGGCTGGCCGACCGGCGCGAGCTCAGCATCGGCGACTCGCGCTGGCCCCGTCGTCGGCGAGGGGTCGAAGCGAGAGATGCGTGTGGGAAGATCGTCCGATCGCGGCGCGCTACAGGTGGTGAGCAGCACCAGCAGGGAGATAGCCAGCCCGACAAGGCGGGCGTTCGAGCGCATGAGATGCAGATCCTCCGGGGTTTTCTGGCAGCAGATCTGCGGTATTGTACCACGCCTCCGGCAACGCCACCTCCCGGCGGGGGCGTGGGGGCGCCGCCGCCAACGTGTGGCAGACCCGGGTCTGGGCCGCAGCCCAATCTAGGGCCTGTGAATCTGGTACAATAGCCCGTGCCGCCGCGACATGAAGAAGCTACCTGTATCGATGCAGATCCTCACGATCAGCGACGAGATCGTACCCTCAATCTACAGCCTCAACATCAAGCAGCGCTTTATGGGCGTGGATATGGTGCTGAGCTGTGGAGATCTGCCGATCTACTATCTCGATTTTGTGATCACGATGCTCGCCGTGCCCTGCTTCTACGTGTGGGGCAACCACGACGCGCCCGAGATCCAGTCCGACGGGCGGACGCTCCACGCGTGGAGCGTCCGCCCGTCGGACTGGA
>JBAXES010000016.1:0-21093 GCA_037140315.1 Chloroflexales bacterium | reverse complement strand
CATCGATGGCGATGCTGGCGTGATGGCGGCTGCGCAGGGCCAGCGTTACGACCGCGCCGCTGTGCAGTATCATCGAGGGCACATTTGTCAGGTGGGCGGCGACGGGCACCAGCACCAGGGTGCGCGAGCGGGGGTCGACGATTGGCCCGCCGGCGGCCAGGGCGTAGGCAGTAGAGCCGGTGGCGCTGGCGACGATCACGCCGTCGGCAAGGTAGTTGGTGAGCAGCGAGCCGTCGATCGACACCTCCACATTCACCACCCGGCTCACCTCACTGCGCGATAGCACCACCTCGTTCAGGGCTACAAAGTTCAGCACCTGCTCGCCATTGCGCCAGAGCGCCGCCTCGATCATTGCCCGCTCGTCGTGCCAGCCCCCGCCGCTGAGCAGCAGCTCCATGCTCGCGTACAGCTCCTCGGGCCCCATCTCGGCCATGAAGCTGAGGTGGCCGAGGGCTACCGGCAGCACCGGCAGGTTGGTGGGGAAGGCCAGCCGCGCTGCCCGCAGCACTGTGCCGTCGCCCCCCATCGCCACCATCAGGTCGACGTCATCCAGCACCTCAGGCGACTCGCGGCACTCCTGCGAGATGCCGCGCCAGACCTCGATCCCATGGTCGCGTAGCCAGCTGGTGAGCTGGGTTGAGTGGGTAATCGACGACTCTGAGAACGGGTTGTAGATAATGGCGATACGCCGCATGCGGTATCTCCGAAGATGATGATTCGTTATCTGGCAAGCCGTAAGGGCGCAGCGCGCTGCGCCCTTACGGCGATCCTCTGAAGGATACCACGGATTGCAACAGCCCTGGCGGGGCGGGTGCTATAATGTGGCATCCTGATCTCTGATTGAGGAGCATAGTTACTATGGATGAATCGCGGGTGGCCTTTCTGAAGCGGCTGCTGAGTACCCCCGGACCCTCTGGCGACGAAGAGGCCGCCGCAAAGGTCTGGCGTGAGGAGGCGAAGGGCTTCGCTGACAAGGTCTCCACCGATGTACGCGGCAATAGCTACGCGCTGATCGAGGGGGCCGGGCCGCGGGTGCTGCTGGCCGGCCACATCGACGAGATCGGCCTGATGGTGAGCTACATCGATGACGGCGGCTACCTTTCCTTCGCGCCGATCGGCGGCTGGGACGCCCAGGTGCTGGTGGGCCAGCGGGTGCGCCTGCTCGGCCACGCCGGCGAGGTGCTGGGCGTGGTCGGCAAGAAGCCTATCCACCTCCTCAAGCCCGATGAGCGCAGCCAGGCCAGCACCATCGAGCGTATGTGGATCGATATCGGCGCCGATAGCCGCGACGAGGCCCAGGAGCGCGTGCGGGTCGGCTGCGTTGGCGTGATCGATGCGCCCCTCTATGAGTTGCCCCACGGCCGTATTGTCAGCCGTAGTCTGGATAACCGCATCGGTGCCTTCACGGTGCTGGAGGCCCTGCGCCTGCTGAGCGAGGACCGGCCCGCCGCCAGCGTGGCCGCCGTCGCCACCGCCCAGGAGGAGATCACCTTCGCCGGCGCGGCCACGGCCGCCTTCCACTTCGACCCGCACGTGGCTATCGTCGTGGACGTGACCTTCGCCACCGACCACCCCGACTCGGATAAGCACCAGTACGGCGATGTGAAGCTGGGCGGCGGTCCGGTGCTCTCGCGCGGCTCCGCCAACAGCCCCCTGGTCTACGCGCGCCTGGTGGAGGTGGCCGTGGGCGCGGGCATCGCCTACAGTGTGCAGATCACCCCGCGCTACTCCGGCACCGACGCCGACGCTATCCATAAGGCCCGCGGCGGCGTGGCCACCGGCGTGGTGTCTATCCCCAACCGCTACATGCACTCGCCAAACGAGATGATCGCCCTTGCCGACGTGGAGTCCGCTGCGCGGCTGATCGCCGCCTTCGTGCGCAGCATCGCCAGCGCCGGCGAGTTCGTCCCCGCACCATAACCCCTCACTGCTGGCGTTTGTGTGCCTGGCATACACGCGCTGAACCGGCTCTGCTGCGGCCCGCGTAGCCGCGCCGTAGCAGAGCCGGTTATTTCGTGGGAGCGGCAACACCTGCGGGGTTGGTCGGGTCTACGCTCCGAGAACCTCTTCAGCCGCGCGCCAGCCGCTCTCGAACGCGCCGTGGACGGTCTGCGGGTTGCTTTCGTATGCCGTCGCTTCGCCCGCGAAGAAGAGCATGTCCCCCTCCGGGGCCGCTAGATCGACGCGCGACTTCGCCGCGCCCGGTGGTACGTGGGCGTAGCCTCCTAGGGCGTAGGGGTCCGATCCCCACGAGACGCGTCGAGCCATCTGACAGCGCCCAGCGATGTCGCCCACCCCCAGCAGCCCGCCGAGCTCGTCGAGGCCCATGTGTAGGGCCTCCGCCTCCCCCATAGCGTCGATCTGCTCCGCTCGCCTGGCGGTGATGTAGGCGGCGATTACGGCGGAGCCATCGCGCCCGTAGCCCGGCGTCCACCAGCGACTTGCCACTCCTAGATGGGCCATGAACGTCAGCTCGCTGTCCCAGAGCGGCGCGTCGAAGCGATAGAAGAGCTTGGTGGCGGCCTCGCTGCGCATGGCGGCGATAGCTCGCTGCTTGGACGGGCTCAGGGGTGGGTCGAAGCGTAGCGCCCCGGTCTGGAGCACGCTCACCGGCAGAGTCACCACGCAGCGGGCCGCCGTGAATACCCTCGACTCCGTCTCCACCGCCACCCCCTGGGACCCTCTGCGTAGGGTGAGCGCCGGCGTGCCAAGCACAATCTGCAGGTCGCGGGCGAGCCAGTTCAGTAGTGCGCCGTAGCCCTCGGCCACCCGGAACTCCTCCTGTCCGGCGTGGTCGGCGCGCAGCTCGCGGGCCAGGTCGGCGCAGCTCAGGCTACTCAGGTGCGCGCAGCAGGTCTGGGCTAGCAGTACGTCGGCGATCTCTAGGGCCTCGCCCGTGAAGCCCCGGCCACGCAGGTAGTCCGCGAGGGATATATCGGGTTCGCCGTTGTCCCAGGGTGTGGCGGGCAGCTCGTGGTAGGCCGCCTTGAGCGCCCTGATTGTGTCGCGCCGGTCTGCCGGCAGTTCCGCCAGGGGCCGGGCCGGGCCGCCGTCGGCCCAGCGCAGGCGCCCATACCGATCCACCGGGAGGTCGTGCAGCCCGGCCTCGGCCAGCAGCTGTCTGGTCAGGGTCGACTCTCCGTGAATCAGCTCGGCACCAAGCTCCACAGGGAAGGGTTCCAGGCCCTCTTCCGTCCAGATCCGCCCGCCGATGCGATCGCGGGCCTCGACTACCCGCACCTTCACCCCGACGTCGTGGAGCCGACGGGCCGCTGCGAGCCCCGCCGCCCCCGCGCCGATCACGATCACGTCGCTGTGCATCGCGGTTCTCCTTCTAGGATCGGGCTTAGGGCTGCCTCCCTGAAAATTCGCAGTGTTTTGTTGGAGGTCGCGTACGATTCTACCACCCGCCCAGATTGGTATGGGCGCGCTGGGCCATTCTCAGGTATCATTTATGTAACTATGTGTTGCCGCCTCTCAATTTATCACACTCACCCCTTATGAATCGTATCCTCATCCTCTTCGCCCACCCGGCCCTGGACAAGTCGCGCATACACCGGCGGCTGATCCGCGCGGTGCCGGAGCTGCCCGGGATCACCCTGCACGACCTGTACGACGCCTACCCGGACTTCGCCATCGATGTGGCCCGCGAGCAGGAGTTGCTGCTGGCCCACGACCTGATCATCCTCCAGCACCCCTTCTACTGGTATAGCTCGCCGCCGATCATCAAACAGTGGGAGGATCTGGTGCTGGAGCACGGCTGGGCCTATGGCTCGCAGGGCACGGCCCTGCGCGGCAAGCGTCTGCTTAGCCTGATCAGTACCGGCGGCCCGTCTGACGCCTATCGCCGCGACGGCTACAACCGCTTCACGATGCGCGATCTGCTCGCGCCATTCGACCAGACGGCCCACCTCTGCGGGATGGAGTATCTGCCGCCCTACCTCATCCAGGGCACCCATCGCATGAATGATGCCGATATCGAGCTGGAGGTCGGTCGCTACCGTCAGCTCTTGGCCCTGCTTCATGAGAACCGCATCGACTTGGCTGCGGCCCGCGATCTGCCCAGCCTGAACCCGGCCCTTGATCGCGCGCTCGGCCAGGAGGCGCCGACGTGAGCGATAGCCTGCTCTTCCAAGCCTTTGTCTACCTGGCTGCCGCTGTGGTGGCCGTGCCGATCGCCAAACGCTTCGGCCTTGGCTCGGTGCTGGGCTACCTGCTGGCAGGGATCGTTATCGGCCCCTTCGGTCTGCACCTGGTGGGCACCGAGGGCCAGGACGTGATGCACTTCGCTGAGTTCGGCGTGGTGATGATGCTGTTTGTGGTTGGCCTGGAGCTTGAGCCGGCCCTGCTCTGGCGCATGCGTGCGCCAATCCTCGGCCTGGGTGGGCTCCAGGTGCTACTCACCGTCATGGCTGTGGCCGCCCTCGCCCTGGCCTTCGGCATGATCTGGCAGGTGGCTTTAGCTGTCGGTATGATCCTGGCCTCTTCCTCGACCGCGATCGTGCTTCAGTCATTGAGCGAGAAGGGTCTGCTAAAGACCGAGGGCGGCCAGAGCTCCTTCGCCGTGCTGCTCTTCCAGGATATCGCGGTTATCCCGATGCTGGCGCTCTTCCCGCTTTTGGCCACCATACCTCACAGCGCGGGCGACGCCGGGCATGCCGCCGCTGCCACCACACTGATGAGCGGGCTGCCGGGTTGGGCGCAAACCCTGGCGGTGCTCGGGGCGGTGGCCGGCGTGGTGCTTGCCGGTCGCTTCTTTGTGCGCCCGGCCCTGCGTGCTATCGCCGCCACCCGCCTGCGTGAGCTGTTCACCGCCGCCGCTCTGCTCCTAGTGATCGGCATCGCCCTACTTATGACCGCAGTCGGCCTTAGCCCGGCTCTTGGCACGTTTCTCGCCGGTGTCGTGCTGGCCAATAGCGAGTACCGTCACGAGCTGGAGAGCGATATCGACCCATTTAAGGGCCTCCTGCTCGGCCTCTTTTTCATCGCCGTGGGTGCCTCTGTAGACTTCGCTCTCATCCTGGCCCATCCCCTGCTTATCGCCAGTCTGGTGCTGTCAGTTGTCGCCATAAAGTTCGTTGTGCTCTTCGGCCTCTCGCGGGCTTTCCGACTTAGCCTCGACCAGGGCCTGCTGCTCGCCTTTGCCCTGCCGCAGGTGGGCGAGTTCGCCTTTGTGCTCTGCTCCTTCGCCAACCAGCAGGGCGTCCTCTCCGCTACGATCACCAGCCCGATCGTGGCCGCTGTGGCTGTCTCGATGGCCCTCACTCCGCTGCTGTTGATCATCAACGAGCGCCTGGTGCAGTCGCGCTTTGGCACCCGTGAGGGCATGCCGCATCAGCCCGACGCGATCGACGACGATCAGTCGCCCGTGATCATCGCCGGTTTCGGCAGCTTCGGCTCCACCGTTGGTCGTCTGCTGCGCGCCAACGGTGTTCGCACCACCGTCCTCGATATCGACTCTGACCGCGTCGATCTGCTCCGCCGCATGGGATTGAAGGTATACTATGGTGACGCCTCGCGTTATGACCTGCTGGAGACAGCGGGGGCCGGCGAGGCGCGCGTGCTAGTGCTGGCCCTCGATAGTCCCGAGAAGACCCTGGATCTCGTCCATACGGCGCGCGCACACTTCCCGCACCTGACGATCATCGCTCGCACGTTTGAGTGGCCCGATACACACGCCCTCTATGCCGCCGGGGTTCATCATGTCTATCGTGAAGATCTAGACACCGCTGTGCGCAGCGGCGTCGATGTGATGCGCCTCCTCGGCGTCCATGGCTACACGGCTCAGCGCGCCGCCCAGGCCTTTTTGCGCCATGAGGATATCTCGCTGCGCGAGCTAACTGGCCGTAGCGATGATCGGGCTGGCTATGTCAGTCTCGCCCGTGAGCGGATTGAGGCCCTGGAGCAGCAAATGCAGGCCGACCGTGAGGCGCCCGACCTTGAGCGCGACGCTGGCTGGGACCCTGAGGCCCTACGTGAGGAGGTGCGGAAGATGTCGGCGCCGGCAACCTAGGAGATTTCAACATGCTCCCCGACCTTGACTCGCAGTTGTCGGCTTTCCGCTCGACGCATCGGCTGATCCGCTCTAGCTTTGCCGGCGTCACATGGAGCTACGTTGTTGGCGGGAGCGGGCCGGATACTCTGCTGTTGCTGCCCGGGGCTCCCGGGATTGCCGAGATGGCCTTTCCCTATATTGTCGCTTTCGAGCGGTGCCACCGCGTGATCGCCCCCAGCTATCCCGCCGATGTCGGCTCGCTAGAGCAGCTGCTCGCCGGGCTGGATGGCTTGTTAGAGGCCGAGTCTGCCGGCCCCATCCATCTGATCGGGGCCTCCTACAGCGGCCTAGTAGCCCAGCATCTCGTCAGCCGCTATGCCGACCGGGTGGCTAGCCTGCTGATCGGAGACACCGGGGTGGCGCGGCGGGATCGCGCCATCGCTCTGGGGGCCGCTATTGCGCTGATTGCGCGCATGCCTCGTCTGGGACTCCACGCCATGCTCGCCACAGTGTTGCGCTACGTCCTTAAGGGTGACACACCGGCCCATCGCTTCTGGCAGGGCTATTTCAAGGGCGTGGTCGCGGCCCTCACGGTGCCCGAGTTTGTCAACCGGGTGCGGGTCATGATCGATATGGATCGGCAGAGCTTCCAGTGTCTGCCAGCTTCCCGCTGGAGCGGCCCGACCCTGCTTCTAGAGACGGCCAACGACCCGCTGTTCTCTGCCGCCGAGCGCGCAGATCTGCGCTCGCGCTACCCTCAGGCCGAGATCCATACCTTCTATAGCCAGGGCCATATTACCGCTCTCACCCGCTTTCTTGAGTATATCGCTGTGATGGAGGACTTCCTCGTGCGTCACGGGACATAGGGGCGTAGCGCATCCCTATTGGTTTGTGTGGCGATGTATAATAGACGGTGAGTACGATGAGTTTATCGGTTCACGTACTCTCAGCTTTGATGGGGTGTCTCCTTAATTTTATTATGTGGCGTCGAGATCGCTGCCAACGAGGGTAACGTCATGCAAATGCCCGAGAAACCGGTCATTCCTCTTATTGGCGCGCTGCTTGTGGCCGAGGGCCTGCTCACCCAGGAGCAGATCAATGCCACCCTCCTCCTTCAACAGCAGGATTACCCGGATGAACTGTTAGGCGAAATACTGATTCGCTGCGGCTACATCTCTCGAAAAGCGCTTGATCGGATCCTACATCAGCAGAGCGAGCTGCGCGATATCCTTGTGTCTAGGCTTGAATCCTATGTGCCGCAGAAGGTCGATCTTCGCGCTCTCGTGCTTAGTCATAGGCCGGAACATAGCTTGTGCAGATTCCTCGCGTCCCGCGGTGTTGCTGTCACGGTGGCTCCCCCCCCCTTGCCTAGCGTCGATGCCTCGCCCCTCTATGACCTGCTCCTGATCGCGGCTGACTGTTCCGCTGTTTTGTACGCTGGGGCCTCTGCTGCGGCGACGGTGGGCATGCTCTCTCCTGGGACGACCGATGCCGCCTTGTCCCCCGATGCGGAGGCCCTTGCTGCACGCTATGTCGATCAGGCTCGCGTGTACGGCAGGCTGAGCAAATCGCTAGAGCAGAAGCGCCATAGCGAGTTTGAGATGCAGACGATCTCCACGCTGATCCGCAGCGTTACATTGGCTCAGACTGCGCAGGACGCCCTTCTCAAGCTCATGACGATTGTGCGTGATCTGGTCTCTGTTGAGGCTGGGACTCTCTTTCGCCTCGACCCTTCTGATCAGCGGCTCGTCTTTGAGGTGGTTCTCGGCCCTTTCCAGAATGAGCTGAGCCAGCGCCGGCTGTCGCTTGATCAGGGTATCGCCGGCTGGGTCGCCCGCCACGGCGAGTCCCTGATGTTCCCTGATGTGCGACAGGATTCTCGTTTTGAGGCGACATTTGATCAGCAGACCGGCTTTCAGACCCGATCAATGCTCTGTGTTCCGCTTGTGGCCCTTGGCCAGGTGCGCGGCGTGCTCCAGTTGATCAATAAGACTGATGGTGAATTTACGAAGAGCGATCTCTCGCTGCTTCGGATCACCGCTGCTATCGGCGGGATGCTCCTGCTCTTCGACTCCCTCGCATCCACCTCGTCGCCAAGCTGGCTCGGCGATGTATTCTAGGCGGTGTAATGGGTAATCCGACACTGCTCTACCTCCCACTCCTGCTCAATGCCGACCCGGCGGTGCGCCGCCAGGCCGGTGTTCTTTTGCTGTCCACGTATGGTGAGCGCGGCCTGACTTACCTGCGTCGTTTGCTCGATGACTCTAGCCCCACGATCCGCGACCAAGCTCGCGCTGCACTGCTGTCCTTGTCGGAGACGAGTGGACTTAATATTGCCCTGGAGCCGTTTCGTGGTATCTATGTACGCTGCCTTGGCGAGCTCCAGGTCTTTGTACATAGCCGCGAGGTGATGCCGCAGGATTGGTCTCAGGCTGAGGGCGGACGTGCTGGCGGCCGGAAGGTGCAGGGTATTTTTGCCTACCTTGTCCACTGTGGGCGTCGCGGTGTTAGCCGAGCAGAGTTGGCAGAGGCCGTCTGGGGTGCCCCTGTGAGCGCCGCCAGCTTCTCACGCACCTTAGGTGCCCTGCGCCAGATGCTTACCCAGCTGGGGTCGCCCGATTTTGCACAGCAGGCCCTGTTGGTAGACAGGGACCGCTGCGCCCTCAGCCCGGGGGTCTACCTGTGTGATGCCGACCACTTTGAGCGTACCTACGATCTGGCGACCCAGTGCGAGGACCGGGATGGCCTTACCGAGGCTGCGGTTTTGTACCACCAGGTGATCTCCCTCTACGATGGCCCATATATGCAGGACATCCCTCGCGCAAGCGACTGGGGCGATGAGCGTCGCGCGCGTATCTCCAACAGCTTTGTGATCGCCGCCGAGCGTCTGGCGAGCTATGCCTGGGAGCAGGGCAATGACCGGCAGTGTGTTCTTTTCTGTCGGAAGGCTTTAGAAGTCGACCCAACGGCCGATGATGTGGTCGCCATTCTGCTGCGGGCCTACCATCACCTTGGTCTGCGGGTTGATCTCGAAGGCACCTATCGGCGCTACCTTGAGCGCTCCGGCGTTGACCCTCGTCACGAGTTGGATGATGCCGCTGTGGTTGCATACAGTACCATTCACCTATCGGCCTAGCCCCCCCTGAGCACTCTCTTCGCCTCGCCTTTCCCCAGACCGAAAGATTACCGAAATGCCCTCCGTATACTCCAGATACGCGGCATTGCGATTGCCACGTGATACTATCGACCAACTGGAGAGGAGCGCTCTATGAACCGCACATATTTACACACTACGCTCTCATTACTCGCGGCTCTGGTGCTGCTCACCGGTGCTCTGCCTGCGACGCGGAGCGCAGCTGCCTATCTTGACCCTGCCCTCACCGGGCCGGCCGCTGGACTGGTCAGCGTGATTGTGAGCGGTAGCAGCGCGGCGCGGGCCGTCGAAGCCGCCGGCGGCACCGTCACTGATGATCTGTGGCTGATCGACGCTGTGGCTGCCGAGGTGCCAGCGTCCGAAGCGCGTGCCCTCTCCGCCGCCTCGGGGGTTAGCTCCGTGGTGCTGAACCGCGGTGTGAAATCTTCAGACTGGGATGGCTGGGTGACTGATCGTCCGCTACCCAGCGTGTGGGACGGTCGCCCTGATGCCCAGCCTACCTCCGACCCGAGCGTCTGGAATGTCGTGAACCCGCTGCCGATCGATATTGGTGCGGACAAGCTATACAGCACGCGGTTGCCGTCTGGTAAGCCCATCCGTGGCGATGGGGTGACGGTTGCTCTGGTCGACTCGGGCGTCTACTTCGACCAGCAGGTGCGCAAGACCCTTGGTAAGGTGGTTGCGAAGCAGTTTGTTGGCCAGGCTGATTTTGTGTCGAGCACCTGCGCTACCGAGAAGACCACACGCGGTCGTTCACGCGTCGTGGGTACGCAGGGGAGTGATTACTGCTGGTTGAGCCACACGGATACCGCCGATGGCTATGGACACGGCACTGCTGTCGCCAGCATCATCTGGAATAACTTCACCGATAGCAACACGGGCGTCACGCTCGGTGTCGCCCCTGCGGCCGACATCCTCAGTGTGCGCGTGCTCGGCGATGACGGTACGGGCACCTACGCCACGGTGATCAAAGGCATCCAGTATGTAGTGAAGAACCGCAGCCGCTACAATGTGCGTGTGCTGAATCTTTCGATCAGCGCTGTAGCCTCGGTGCCGTATTTCGTCGACCCACTGGATCGAGCCGTCGAGCAGGCCTGGTCGCGTGGAATCACCGTAGTAGTGGCCGCTGGCAATAACGGCTCAGCCCCAGGCAGCATTACTGTACCGGGTAACGATCCTTACGTGATCACGGTCGGTGCTGTCGATGAGCACCGCACCCCAGGCTACTGGGCCGATGACACGCTGCCCAGCTGGTCGGCTGCTGGCCCCACCGGCGACGGCTTCGTCAAGCCTGACATTCTGGCTCCAGGGGTGAACATCCTCACCTTCATGTACAAGGACCTGGAGATGCCGTCGCGTTCTCAGCAGATCGTACAGATCCACCCGGACAACGCCATCACCACGAGCCTGTTTCGTATGAGCGGCACGAGCATGTCTGCTGCGGTAGCTTCGGGTGTGGCCGCCCTGACTTTGCAGGCTAACCCTGATCTTAAGCCCGATCAGGTCAAGTACCGGCTCATGGCCTCGGCCCGACCTGCAGTGGCTGGCACCCCGGCTCAGCTTGTCTACCCGGTTTTCCGGCAGGGAATGGGGCGAATCTGGGCTCCCGACGCGGTTCTTGGCACGTTTAAGCCGAAGGCGACCGGCAATGTCGGCATGGATATCAAGGCTGATCTCAAGCACGGTTTCCTGGAGAATAGCGACCTGGCTTATCACTATCAGGGTTTAGTTCAGATGGCACCGAGCGCTGACGCCACGGCCAAGATGTTCTACATCAGCCTCGCCGATGGCCGATACCTCAACTTGGGCGCTTGGTCTGGCCAGGATGGCTGGCTGACCCAGGACGTGCTGGCGAGCCGAAGGCTGATATGGGTGAGTGGCCAGGTTCCAGTGCCTGACGCGCAGATCATCTGGGCCGGTGGCACAACGCCGCTGCTTGGCCAATCTGTAGACCCCAGCCGGCGTCTAATTTGGGTGAATAGTCTGCTGCTGTCGGATAGTGGGGCCTCGTGGTCGAATGGCCTGCTTAGTGGCCAGGCTGCCGCAGCGGTTGAGCCCAGTCGGCGTCTGATCTGGGTGAGTGGTCTTAGCAACTGGTATGGCGGACTCGCTTGGGCGGATGCGGTGGTCGAGCCGAGCCGACGTCTGATTTGGGTGTCGGCGACGGACCCGACGACGGCGTGGATCGCGGCGACGAGTTGGGTTGCTGTGCCGTGAGGGTGTGGCTGGATGTAATATCGCTAGAGTGAGCGGGGGGTGGCCGATATATTCGGCCACCCCCCGCTCATTATAATTATGTTGGTGTGTCCGTCCTGATGCTGGCGAGAGCTGCACGGGCGCGAGCTAGGTCGAAGTTGGCCCCGAGGCGCTCCAGATGACTCACGGCCTCATTGAGTGCCGCGACAGCCTCCTCGGGGATGCCATGTTCAGCGTAGAGCTGCCCGAGGGCGAGCAGACCGAGCCCGAGTTGGTAGGCGTCGCCGCGCACTCGACTGTTGGCAACGGCTGTACGGATGTGCTGCTCGGCCGCGATAGCCTTCCCCTGGAGCACCTCGATCTCGCTAATTGCCAGCAGGCACTCGGTCTCTTGATCCGGCAGGCCGGTCTTCTGTGCTAGGCTAAGTGCCTGGGTGACCCGGGCGAGGCCGCCGGCTAGGTCGCCACGGCGGGCCTGCACCAGCGCCTGGAGCCATGAGAACTGAATCGCCTCGTCTTCGCCCACGGTGTTGAGGCGTGCATTTGCCTCGGCGAGGTATGCTGCAGCTGTGTCGAGGTTTCCGCGAATCAGCTCGATATGGGCCAGCCCGATCGCGGCGTGAACGACCCCTAGCTCCTCGCCGACCTGGGCGCTCATCCGCCAGCTGCGCTCGAGGTCAGCCGCCGCTTGATCATGATCGCCCACCGTCAGACGAACCTGTCCCAGATTAGCGAGGGTCAGAGCCTGATTTGGCACATACCCGATCTCATCACGTAAGTGAAGGACTTCCTCGAAGCTGGCGAGTGCGGCGGGCCACGCTCCTTGGGCGTAGTAGAGACTCCCCAGGTTATCGAGTGCGGCGGCGATCCCCGGCGCATAGCCGATGCTCCGGTAGATCGCCAGACTGCGCTCGACGTAGCCGGTCGACTCTGCGAGATGGTCTTGCTGGTAGTAGACGCCGGCCAGCACCCGGAACAAGCTCGCCAGCGTGATCGGGTCGGTCGATGGCTCGACGGCATCTGTTGCGGTGGCCGCAATCTCGCGGGCCTGGTCGATCTGACCTTCACGTAGCCTGATCCAAGCGAGTCGCTCCATCATCATCTGCCAGGCTGCGGGCATAGTGTGAGCGCCCTGCGGGCCGAGGAGCGCGAGGCCGGCCTGGATTGTGTCACCTGCGGCGTCGAGCCGTCCCTCACGGGTGCGCACGTCGGCCAGCTCACCGAGAACCGCAACGCTGCTCGTGCGCCAGATGTCGTGTGGGAGGCCACCCACCAACAGTCGTTCGCGGGCCTCTTCCAACGTATCGCCGGCCTCGGCGAAGCTACCCAAGTACTTGAGGGTACGACCCAGCCCGATACGCGCACGGACGGCATGATCTCCGTGGCCCGCCGGGTATTGCTCGATCAGGATGATCGCCTGCTGATAGAGCTGCGAGGCTGTGACGCCGGCGAACCGTCGTTCGGCGCGCTCGGCTGCTTCGATCTGGTAGGGGATGGCCAGTTGTGGCGTCGCACTTTCGGCGTACTGATGTGCCAGCGCATCGGTGCGCTCGTCGGGCTCCCAGCAGCTCTCGGCCATGATCGCCTCGGCGATCAGTGTGTGAATCTGGCGGCGGTCGCGGCGCAGCATGGTCTCGTAAATTGCATCCTGAGCTAGGGCGTGCTGCATGACATAGCCAGGCTCAGCGCCTGCGATCTGGGTTATGAAGCTGCGATCCTCCAGATCGTGCAGGCGATCCACGCTGAGGCTGTCCGCGCCCCCGTCGAGCCGGGACAGTAGCCGCAGCGGTGCCGCCCGCCCGATCGCCGCCATGCGCTGGAGGGTGAGCCGCATATCGGCTGGTAGACGGTCGAAGCGGGCGAGGATCAGGTCGCGGAGGCTGGGCGGCACGCTACCCAGCAGCTCGCTAGCGTGGGGGGCCGCCTCCCACCCCCGCTCTCCGAGCGCGAGTCCGCCTTGCTCAATCAGCATACGGATGAGCTCTTCGATATAGAACGGGTTACCTGTGGAGCGGTTGACAATCAGCTCGGCTAGGTTGGTGTCGGTGTCCGTTGGCCGATGGAGAAGCTCATTGATTAGCGTCCGCCCCTCGTTTTGGCTCAGGGCGTTCAGGCGCACCTCGATAAGTTGATGCTCTACATCGGCGGCCAAACTGCGAGTGAGATCGTTCTCGGGGTTGCGCGAGATTATCACCAGTGCCAGGGGGGCCTCGTGCGTTGTCTCAATCACGTAGCGCAGTAGTTCGCGGGATGGGTCGTCGGCCCAGTGGAGGTCGTCGCAGATAAGGGCCAGCGGTATGGCGCGCGCCTCGGCGAGCAGGGCCTGACGAAAGGCGGTCTGGGTCTGGAGCTGGAGCATGCTTGGGTCGAGTGCGGCCAGGTGTGTTGTCTCGGGGTGTAACTCGACCTCGCCCATCGCGTGGCGCAGATAGGGTAGAATTTCGGCATGGGAGAGTCCACGGCACTGGAGGAAGGTGAGGTAGCGGGCGTCTCGTACGTCGGGCGAGTCAGCCGGCTCGACGCCGATCAATTCGCGCAGCAGCTCACCAGCCAGCCAAAGCGGGGTGTGGCGGGTATGCGAGCGGCAGGCTGTCTGGATGCAGCGGATGGGCAGGTCGGTGATAGTGTGGCGCAGTTCGGCCACGAGGCGACTCTTACCTACGCCTGCTTCGCCGCAGAGTAGGGCCACATGCCGATGGCCGTCGGTGCATATGCCTTCGATGCTAGAGCGTAGGCGTTCGAGGTCGGCGGCGCGACCAATCAGGGGGGCGTGCAGTCCGGCGATCCCGCGGAGCGAGCCGGGTTGCGCGGCCGGGCCGAGGGGTCGGTAGGTATGCAGCGGCTCGCTCACTCCCTTCACGCTCAGGGGTGGCATCGGCTGGAAACTAAATAGGGGTGCGGTCTGGGCGTAGGTGCTGGCGCTCACCAGGACCGTGCCGGGCTCGGCGGCCTTCTCAAGGCGAGCTGCCACGTTCACGGCGTCTCCGAGGACAGTGTACTCGCCGTGTCGCTCGCCGCCGATCTTCCCGGCTATTAGCGGACCGCTGTTTAGCCCGATCCGCACCTGGAAGGTGGCGCCGCGCTCCTTAGCCAGCCGGGCGCGCAGGGGTGCCAGGGCCTGCTGCATCTCCAGGGCCGCGCGCACTGCACGTTCGGGGTCGTTCTCGTGGGCTACGGGAACCCCGAATAGTGCCATCAACCCATCGCCGGTGAACTTATCGATCGTGCCCTCGTAGCGGTCGACCACCGCTGCCAGAAGGCGCATCGTTTCGTCCATCCATACGAATACTTGTTCGCTATCCATGGTGTGCGAGGCTGCGGTGAAATTGGTCACATCGACGAACATCACGGTCGCCTCGCGCTGCTCGCTGGCAGGATCTGCGTCTAGCGGCGTGTCGAGCCGTATGCCGCAGTACCCGCAGTAACGGTGGTCCTCGGGTATATGCTCACCGCAGGATGGGCACTGGTACATGGTCATTCTTTCTGGCTTGTCGGTGTGGCGCGCGTAGTTTTGATTGCACTATAGCACCTGTGAGCACACCTGCAAACTGCGGCGCGTATGCGTATAAACGGAGTCGTAGTGGCGCATCGCGATGCGGCCCTACGGAATACTCATTCTGATTCTATGTGCGTAGTGGTACAATGTCACCGTCGCACCGATGCTGTTGCGACGGATCAGCCGATGACCGACTCAGCGCCGAGGAGGCACGCGCCTATGATGACCGATACCATGAACCCGTTTGTGATTGCCCAGGAGCAGTTTGATATCGCCGCTGACATGCTAGACCTCTCGGACGCACTGCGCGGCCACTTGCGTGTCGCTCAGCGCGAGCTGTGTGTGAACTTCCCGGTGAAGATGGATGACGGCAGCACCCGCGTGTATGAGGGGTATCGCATCCAGCACAACCTCTCGCGTGGCCCGACGAAGGGCGGCATTCGCTACCACTCGAGCGTGACCGTCGACGAGATCCGCGCTCTGGCAATGCTGATGACATGGAAGTGCGCCGTGAGCGGCCTGCCCTACGGCGGGGCGAAGGGCGGCGTAGTGGTGGACCCGAAGGTGCTCTCGGACAGCGAGATCGAGCGGCTCACCCGGCGCTATGCGAGCGAGATCAGCCTCGTCATCGGCCCCGAGAAGGATATCCCCGCGCCCGATGTGAACACGAACCCACAAATCATGGCCTGGATCATGGATACAGTCTCGATGCACAAGGGCTACACTGTGCCGGCGGTGGTTACGGGCAAGCCCCTGAACATCGGCGGATCGGAGGGTCGAAACGAGGCTACGGCGCGCGGTGTGGTGTATGTGCTGTTGGAGGCGGCCCGCCACCTTAGCATGGATCTGAGCCATGCCAGGGTGGTCGTGCAGGGGTTCGGCAACGCCGGTGCCAACACCGCGCGGATGCTTCACGCCCTGGGAGCCACGGTCGTGGCCGTGAGCGACAGCCGGGGCGGCGTGTACAACCCTAGCGGCCTGCATCCCGATGCGCTGCTCGCCCACAAGCGGCGCACCGGCGCGCTGAGTGGATTCGCCGAGGCCGACGCGATCAGCAACGCCGATCTGCTGGAGATCGACTGCGATGTGCTGGTGCCGGCTGCCCTTGGCATCCAGATCAGCGAGGATAACGCCGCGCGGGTCAGGGCCCGCCTGATCGCAGAGGCTGCTAATGCTCCGATCACGCCCGCCGCAGATTGCATCCTCTACGAGCGGGGCTGCTTTGTGCTGCCCGACGTGCTCGCTGGCGCGGGCGGCATCACTGTCAGTTACTTCGAGTGGGTGCAGGGCCTGCAGGAGTTCTTCTGGACCGAGCGCGAGGTGAACGCCCAGCTGGAGCGGGTGCTGATCGGCTCCTTCCAGCGCGTGCTGCGTGTCGCGCAGGAGCGCCGCGTTCATATGCGTACGGCGGCCCATATGATCGCCGTCCAGCGCGTGGCTGACGCCGTGACGACGCGGGGGATCTACCCCTGAGCGCAGATGTCAGGTGCCAGATCTTAGGTGCCAGGCGCAAGACGCCCTCGCTTCACGTGTGCTCGGCCTGAAACCTGAAGCCTGACACCTGTCTGATGTGACGATTCTGTTAAAAAGTTATCCATGATTGGTGCCCGATTGCTTACTCACATGAGATACACTATGAGGGTGAATGAGGAGCGACCGATCATCAATAAGACTATGCAGAACTTCAGCGCACGATTCGAAGAGTTGCGCCAGAGTTACGCCGCCCAGCTTGTCGAGAAGGCCGTTCAGATGGCCGCGATCTGGCATCTGATCGAGGCTGGAACCGCAACCACTACTACCATTGAGGATCTCCAGCGGGTGGCCCATAACCTAGCCGGCACGGGCAGTACCTTCGGATTCCCCGAGGTCAGTAGTACCGCCCATGCCCTTGAGGCGGCTCTGCGGCGCTATACCCATGCAGATGGTGATATGCCTGAGATTATCTCTGAGATCGGCTACCTTGTGCGCAGCCTTCAGCAAATTGCGGCTGGCGGATCCTCCCCGGTTCACGTCGGCTTGCCTGCGCATCACGCCACCACTATTGCCCGCATCTATTTCCTCTGCGACGATCTGGATGGTGGCGAGGTGCTAGCCTCGCAGGTGGCCAACTTTGGCTATGAGACGCACCTGTGCGCGAGCGCCGACGATCTGCTGCAGATTGCCCACACGAACCTGCCGGACGCGCTCGTGCTCGACATGCGCTACCTGGAGCATGTCGAGACTCGCGTGAAGATAGATCGACTGCGCTACGTGGGCGGCGCGATCCTGCCGATGGTTGTGATCGCGCCGCGCGGCGATTTTGAGTCGCGTCTGCATGCGGTGCGCGCCGGGGGGAGCGCGTACTTCACCCTGCCGATCAATATCAGCACACTGATTGATCAGCTTGATCAGCTCACCGAGCGCCAGCGGCCTGATCCCTACCGCGTGCTGATTGTAGATGACTCGCAGGTGCTTGCTGAGACCTACGCCACCTTCCTAAACGCCGCCGGGATGCAGTCTACGATCATCACCGACCCCACCGCCGTCAGCGGGATGCTCCATGATATCCAGCCCGACCTGATCCTCATGGACATGTATATGCCGGGGTGTGAGGGCCGCGAGCTGGCCGCCGTGCTGCGCCAGCAGCCCGAGCTGCACAGCATCCCGATCGTCTTCCTGTCTGCGGAGACTGACCGCTCGGCGCAGCTCGCCGCGCTCCACCAGGGCGGCGACGACTTTCTGACCAAGCCGATCGACCCAGATCATCTGGTGGCGGCGGTGACGAGCCGCATCCGTCGCGCGCGGGTGATGCGCAGCCAGATGATCCGCGATGGCTTGACCGGCCTCTTTAACCATAGCGTCATCGAAGATCTGCTGTCCCGCGAGGTCTCGCGCGCCCGCCGGAATAAGAGCCCCCTGACGATGGTGCTGATCGACATCGATCATTTCAAGCAGGTGAATGATCGCTACGGCCACGCCGCCGGCGACCGCGTGCTGAAGAGCTTGGCGCGCATGCTCCAGCAGCGTCTGCGCACCTCCGACCTGATCGGTCGCTACGGTGGCGAAGAGTTTGTGGTGCTGATGCCCGATACCGACGGGCAGTCGGCGCTGGGTGTGATCGACATAGTGCGCGAGCGCTTCGCCCAGGTGAGCCACCGCGCCGGATCGGAAGCATTTTTCGTCACCTTCTCCGGCGGTGTGGCGGCGCTCCAGGCCTTTGGTGACGCCGCAGCCCTGAGCGAGAGCGCCGACATCGCCCTCTACCAGGCCAAGCACCATGGGCGCAACCAGCTTGTGCTGGCCACCCGCACGCTGTTCCGCGAGGATGTGCCGCGTCAAACCTCGCCGTTGCGGGTGGCGGACTCGGCGATGATCCTCGGGGAACGTGCACAGGTGCTGGTGGTCGATGATGACCCCTATGTGCGCGAGCTGCTTGAGCACTGGCTCAGCGCGGCGAGCTATGATGTGCGGCTAGCCTCGCTCGGCCGCGAGGCGATGGACATCGCGGCGCAGATGAACCCCGATCTGGTGCTGCTGGATGTGCTGATGCCCGATGTGGATGGCCTTGAGGTGCTCGATCACCTGCGCGCCAGCGGCTGTGACGCTGCGGTTGTGCTGACCACCGCCTATGGCTCCGAGCGAATCGCGGTGAACGCGATGCGGCGGGGCGCTGACGACTATCTGCGCAAGCCGATCCTGGCAGAGGAGCTTCAGACGGTGCTTGAGCGCAACCTTGAGCGCCTGCGCCTGCGCCGTCAGAATAGCGCCCTGCAGCGCCAGCTTGAGGAGCAGCGCCAGCAGCTTGAGGTCGAGCTGGCCCGCGCCGCCCGCGTCCAGATCGATCTGCTGCCCCGCCAGACGCCAGATCAGATGCCGCGGCTACCTGGCTTCACCCTGGCCGCCCGCTGTATCCCCGCCCGCCAGGTGGGCGGCGACTTCTACGACTGGCATAGCCCCGTCCCCGGCCTGCTCAACCTGACCTTCGGCGACGTGATGGGGAAGGGCATGCCAGCCGCCCTGCTGATGACGACGGTTCGCGCGGTGATGCGCTCGGTGGGCCGGCAGACGCCGCCCCTGGTGAACTTGCGCTATGCGCTCACCGCGCTCGACACGGACCTGAACCACGCGCGGGCCTTCGTGACGATGTTCCACGCCCAGCTCGACATTGTCTCGCGGCGGCTCTCGTTCATCGACGCGGGCCACGGCCTCGTCTTTGTGCGGCGGGCCGGCGGCGGCGTCGAGACGCTTGGCCCGCGCGGAGTGCCGCTCGGGGTGCCCTCCCGCGAGCCCTATGCCCAGGGCGAGGTGCAGCTGAACCCCGGCGACGCGCTGATCCTCTTCAGCGATGGCCTGCTGGACACATGGCCGGCCCTGGCGGATAACCACCTGATCTTGGCCGAGCTGCTCAGCGATGATGTAGAGGCCCCGGCGATGGTTGATCGCATCCTGGCGCTGCCGGCGCTGGTCGGCTCGGTGATCGATGACCTGACGGTGGTGGCCCTGGCCTGCACGGCAGTGTAAGAAGCTGACGGCCCTCACCACTACTCGGTGGGCAGCGTACTGATCAGCATATAGCCCATGCTGCGGCGGGTCTGCAATAGACCCGCCGCGTCGTCTTCGATCCGGCGCAGGGCGCTGCGCAGGCCGCTGACCGCCTTGTCGAGGGCCTCCGCGTCCATGCCGGGGTCGTAGTCGCGGCCCCAGACGGCCTCGGCGCAGGCCTCGCGGGTGCAGAGGTCTCCCAGGTGGCGGTAGAGGTGGCTGAGCAGGCGGAACTGGTTGGGCGGCAGGCTCAGGGGCTGGCTGCCGAGGAAGAAGGTCTGGGTGCGCTCGTCGAGGCGCAGGCGGCTTGCGGTGATGATCGTAGGGTCTGGGTCGAGGAAGCGCAGCAGCTCGCCGGGGGCACCGAGGCCGATCCCGTCGCGGTTGCTGAGCAGGTGCGGCGCGCTGATCGGCTGGCCGTTGACGAATGTGCCGTTGGCACTGTCGGCGTCCTTGATCAGGTAGCGCGGCCCCTCGCGGATGATCCGGGCGTGGATGCGCGAGATATTGTTGCGGGGGATGACGACGTCGCACAGGTGCGAGCGCCCGACGGCGTGCTCGCGTCCGCTGAGCAGGAACTCGCCGGGCGTGACATCGTCGCTGATGCCGATCAGCCGGGCGAAGGGGATCTCGGCGTCCGACATGGGCTGATCTCCAGTTGGTAGGAACCGGCAAGAGGCAACCGGTCGTTACTCCAAGTGTAGCATAGAGGGCTGCGAGCATATGCATCGCTCAGGCGTTAGGAGCGCGCTCAAGCGGCGCGAGCGCCCACACCCCCTGTGCTACAATAGCGCGTAGCACGGCGGAGACAACGGCGAGGACCCATCTATGCTCGAGCCTGGCTCGCTCGTGATCCAGCGCTACCAGATCGTCCGCCTGATCGGGCGCGGCGGTATGGGCGCGGTGTATGAGGCGATCGATCTGCGCCTACGTAACACCGTCGCCCTCAAGCAGATGATCGGCAGCGCCGATGAGAACGCCGAGGCGTTCGAGCGCGAGGCCCAGCTCCTGGCGAGCCTGCGCCACCCGGCCCTGCCCAAGGTGATCGACTACTTCCGCGATGGCACGGGCCGCTTTCTGGTGATGGAGTTTTTTAGCGGCGCCGACCTGGCCGCCCTGCAGGCCCGCCGCGGCGGCCCATTCCCCCTCGCCGATGTCCTCGACTGGGCCGATCAGCTCCTGGCCGCCCTGGAGTACCTGCACACCCGCACCCCGCCGGTTGTCCACCGCGACATTAAGCCGCAGAACCTCAAGCTCACCCCCGATGGCCAGATGGTGCTGCTGGACTTCGGCCTGGCCCGCGGCGCAGACCAGGACACCAGCTTCTTCGGCTACACGCTGCAGTACGCGCCTCTGGAGCAGATCGACGCCAGCGGCACCGAGCCGCGCTCCGACCTCTACGCCCTGGCGGCCACGCTCTACCACCTGCTCAGCGCCCGCGCGCCGGCCAACGCGCCGGCGCGCGCCGAGGCCCTGCTGGCCGGTCGGCCCGACCCGCTGCGCCCGATCGGCGAGCTGAACCCTGAGATCGTGCCGGAGATGGGTGATGTGTTCGGGCGTGCCCTGGCCATTCGTCGTGACTCCCGCCCGCCCTCGGCCGCCGAGGCGGCCGAGGGTGGTGACGATGTTGGGCGCCCACTTGGGGTGCAGCTCGAGCGCCGAGCCGTCGTCGAGCAGGCCTTCGAGCAGGGGGTGCACGTCGTAGGCGCGCTTGCGCGCCTCGGGCAGCAG
>JBAXES010000015.1:0-21155 GCA_037140315.1 Chloroflexales bacterium | reverse complement strand
CGCCAAGCCCACCCCCAGGCCCGCCGCGGCCAGGCCCACCGCCGCGGCTGCGGCCAAGCCCACCGCCGCGCCGAAGCCCACCGCCGCGCCGAAGCCCGCCGCCGCCGGCACCTGGCTCGTGATGCTCTACGAGGACGCCGACGACCAGGTGCTTGAGCAGGATATGTTCACCGATGTTAACGAGGCCGAGCGGGTCGGCTCCACCGATCAGGTCACCATCGTCGCGCAGATGGACCGCTACAAGGGCGCCTACCGCGGCGACGGCAACTGGACTGGCGCGCGCCGTCTGCGCATCACCAAGGACGACGACCTCAAGAAGATCAACTCCGAGCTGGTGTCCGACCTCGGCGAGGTGAATATGGCTGACGGGCAGACCCTGGTCGACTTCGCCGAGTGGGCGATCAAGGCCTACCCCGCCGACCACTACGCGCTCATCCTCTCCGACCACGGCATGGGCTGGCCCGGCGGCTGGAGCGACGGCTCGCAGTCGAAGCCCGGCCCCGACGGGCTCGGCCTCACCTCCGACGGCGACCTGCTGCTGCTCGACGAGATCGACGCGGCCCTCGGCACGATCCGCGCCGACACCGGCGTCGCGGCCTTCGACCTGATCGGCTTCGACGCCTGCCTGATGGGCCAGGTCGAGGTGCTCACCGCCATCGCGCCCCACACGCGCTATGTGGTCGCCTCCGAGGAGGTGGAGCCGGCCCTCGGCTGGGCCTACGCCGGATTCCTCGGCCAGCTCGCCGCCAACCCGGCGATGGACGGCGGCGCCCTGGGCAAGGCGATCGTGCAGAGCTACATCGACCAGGACCAGCGGATTGTGGACGATAAGGCCCGGGCCGAGTTTGTGAAGGAGACCTTCGACACGACCAAGACGCGCAGCGCGCGGGCTGTGGCCGCCGATATGAGCCACGATGTGACCCTGAGCGCCTACGACACCGCCGCCCTGCCCGGCCTGCTCGCCGCCCTGGACGACTTCAGCGTCGCCCTGAGCAAGCTGAACAAGAAGACGGTGGCCTCGGCGCGCACCTACGCCCAGAGCTTCGAGAACACCTTCGACGATGGCCCCTCGCCCTACATCGACATCGGCAGCTTCGCCGCGATCATTCGCAAGAAGAGCAACACCAAGGGCATCGACACGGCCGCCGACGCCCTGCTGGCCGCCATCAAGCGGGCCGTGATCGCCGAGAAGCACGGCGATGAGCGCTCCGGGGCCACCGGGCTCTCGATCTACTTCCCCACCTCGAAGCTCTACAAGTCCGCCGACGTCGGCCAGGAGGTCTACGCGCAGGTGGCGAGCCGCTTCGCCGCCCAGGCCGCCTGGGAGAACTACCTCAACTTCTACTACTACGGCGTGGCCCTAGACGCGCCCGCGCCGACCGGCAACACCCTGGCGATCCTCGCCCCCGGCGCTAGCCCGCTCACGGTCGCCAAGCTGAAGCTCTCCGCCAAAAAGATCGCCCAGGGCGGCACCGTCACGGTCAGCACCAGCATCGACGGCGACCAGGTCGGCTTCATCTACTTCTTCACCGGCTTCTACAACCCCGACAGCGATAGCATCCTGGTGGCCGACATCGACTACGTCGACGCCGGACAGTCGAAGCCGGTCAACGGGGTCTACTACCCGGACTGGGGCACAGACCGGCCGGTGGCCCTCGACTACGACTGGACACCGGTGCGCTTCGGGATCAGCGACGGGGCGAGCACGGAGTTCGCGCTCTTCGCGCCGTCGGACTACGGCGCCGCCAACGACAGCCCCACCTACGTCGTGCATGGCAGCTACCGCTTCGTGGACGGCGGCTCACGCCCGGCGCAGCTCTTCTTCAAGGACAGCGCCCTGATCAAGGTGCTGGGCTTCACTAGCCAGGGCCATGCCAGCGCCCCGCGCGTGATCACCCCCCAGCCGGGCGACGCCTTCACCGTGGAGAACCAGCGCATCATGCTGCACAGCGACAGCGGCGGGGTCAAGGAGTACGTCACCGAGCCCGGCGCCACCCTCACCTTCGGCGACACGCTCTTCACCATGGAGGAGCTGCCCGCGCCCGCCGGCAGCTACGTGCTGGGCGTGCAGGCCGAGGACATGGACGGCAACCTCTACGAGGCGTACACCGATGTGACCGTCCGCCAGTAGCGGGAGCGGTGTGGGAGCGGCTTCGCCGCTCCTACAAAATACTGATGGTGTTGCGGCGCGGCGTAGCCGCGCCGCAACACCATCAGTGCAGCAAAGGCGGGTTTGGGGCGCAGCCCCAAACCTGCCTTTGCCGTGGTCTTGCGCATACGCTGCGGCGCTCTAGGTGTGGGAGGGCTTCGCTCTCCCACACCTAGGGCGCCGCAGTCGCGCTGGCCGCGCGGTCGGGCGGCGCGGGGGCCCGGCGCTCGGCGAGGCTGGCCACGGCGATCCCGGCCAGCAGCACCCCGCCGCCGATCAGCTGGAGCGGCTGGAGCGGCTGGTGGAAGATCGCCAGGGCCAGGGCGGCCGAGCCGATCGGCTCCCCCAGGATCGCGATCGTCACCAGCGTCGGCGACAGGTACTTGATCGCCCAGTTGAACGCCGTGTGCCCCAGGAGCTGCGGCCCGAGCGCCAGCCCGAGGATGAGCATATAGCCCGCCGGCGGTAGCCCGAGCAGCGACTGGCCGGCCAGGGCCATGGCGACCAGCAGCCCGACGGCCGCAGTGGTGTAGACCAGCCAGATGTACGGCAGCAGCGCCAGATGCGCCCGTAGCCGCCGCCCCAGCAGGAAGTAGCCTGAGACGCCCACGGCCCCGAGCAGGGCCAGCCCGTCGCCGAGCAGCGGCGCGCTGCCGCCGCCGCCGCCGCCGCTGTCGCTCAGGCCGATGAGCAGCGAGCCGCCCATGGTCAGCGCCACGCCGGCCCATGTGCCGGGGCCGAGGCGCTCGCGGAAGATCAGCCAGGTGGCCATGGCCACGAACACCGGGTTGGTGGTGACCAGGGCCGTGGAGGAGGCCACCGAGGTGTAGGCCAGCGAGCTGATCCAGGCCGCAAAGTGCGCCGCCAGGCAGACTCCCGCCGCGATGGCCAGCCCCAGGTCGCGCCGGGAGATCTGGCGCAGCGCCGGCCCGGACCGCGCCCAGGCCATGGGTGTGAGGATCAGCGATGCCAGGGCGATCCGACCGGCGGCGACCGTCAGGGGCGGGATGCCCATGGCGAGCGCGCCGGTGATCATGATCGACGCGGTCGAGGCGATGAGCACGCCGATAAGCAGGATGATGTAGGGGGCCGTGGAGCGATTCATAGGTGTGGGTGCGATTCACTGGGGGGGGCGTCTGCCGAATACTTGTGCTTTATATTGACAGTATACCGCATCAGGAAGCCAAGCGCAAGGGCGAAGGCCCCTGTGTGGCAGGGCCATGCGCCCCGCGCCGCCGCGCCGCCTCGGATAGCGGTATCATGGGGGCTACCGGACAACCCTTGAACATAAGGAGCCCAGCGGTGGACACACCTCGACTCGACCGTGTGACGGCGGCCCTGCGCCAGCGACGCCTGGCCGGCCTGGCCCTGATGCCCGACGCCAACCTGACCTACCTGACCGGGCTGACCTTCCACCACGGCAAGCGCCTGACTCTGGCGATCTTCCCGGCCGACGGCGCGCCGCCCTGCTTCATCATCCCGGCCCTGGAGCGCGTCCGCGTCGAGGCCAGCAGCAGCGTCCCGATGCGCTACTTCCCCTGGTCCGACGTCGAAGGGCCGGCTGAGGCGGCGCGGGCGGCGCTTGCGGCGGCCCTCGGCCCCGAGCTGCGCGGGCGGCCCCTGGGCGTCGAGTACACCGCCCTGCGGGTGATGGAGCTGCGCGGGCTGGAGGCGGCTATGCCCGGCATCCAGGTCGCCGACGCCACCGGGCTGCTGGCCGAGCTGCGCATGGCCAAGGACGCGGATGAGCTGGCGATCATGCAGCGGGCCGCGCAGATCGTCGAGGCTGGCCTGGCCCGCGCCATCGGCCAGATCCGCGCGGGCATGACCGAGCGCCAGCTCTCGAAGATCGTCAGCGAGGAGATCGCGGCCGCCGGCGGCGAGGGCGAGAGCTTCGAGAATATCGTCGCCTCCGGGCCGAATGGGGCCAACCCGCACCATAGCAACGGCGAGCGCGCATTTGTGCCCGGCGACCTGATCATCATCGACTGCGGGGCGCGCCATAAGGGGTATATCTCCGACACCACCCGCACCGTGGCCCTCGGCGAACCCGACGCCGAGGCCCGGGCCGTATACGAGCTGGTGCGGCGGGCCAACGCGGCCGGCAGAGCCGCCGCCCGCCCCGAGGCCACCGGGGCCGCGATCGACGCCGCAACCCGCCAGGTGATCGCGGCCGGCGGCTACGGCGAGTACTTCATCCACCGCACCGGCCACGGCATCGGCCTGGAGGTCCACGAGCAGCCCAACATCGTCGCCGGTAGCGACGAGCCTCTGGCCCCCGGCACCACCTTCACGATCGAGCCGGGCATCTACATCCCCGGCAAGCTCGGCGTCCGCATCGAGGACGATATGGTGATCACCCCCGACGGCGCGCGCAGCCTCACCAGCATGGACCGCGCGCTGCTGATCATCCCGGCCTAGACGGCGAGGCAGACGCCGACCAATCGTGACCTGTCATGCCGAGCGCAGCGAGGCATCTTCCAGGCTCGTGGATGGGAAGACCCCTCGCTGCGCTCGGGGTGACAGGGTTGCGCGATCCCTGGGGGCCTACGCCATAATCGCGAGGGCCGCGAAGAGCTTCTCCAGCAGGTGCGTGGGCGTGAATGGCTTCTGGACGAAGCTGATCTCAGGCATCATGTCGCCCGAGTCGGCAATGGCGTTATCAGTGTAGCCAGACATAAGCAGCACCTTGATCTCTGGGCGCTCGGCGCGAATGCGGGCCGCCAGCTGCACCCCGTTGATGCCGCCGGGCATCACAATATCGCTGAGCAACAGATCGATCTGGCCCGCGTATGTCGCGCAGGCGTGCAGGGCGTCGTGGCCATCGGCTGCCTCGATCACCGCAATGCCCTGGGCGGCCAGGATCTCGCGGACGAGTCGGCGCACCCGCTCATCGTCCTCCACCAGCATCACCACCGTGCCGGCGGCGGACGACAGAGGGACAGGGCCCGCCGTCGGCGCGAGCGCCGCCGCCGCCGTGGTCGGCCAGGCGAGGGCGGGCAGATAGACCGCGAAGCTGGTGCCCTCGCCAGGCAGGCTGCTGAAGCGGATCACACCCCCGCTCTGCTGGATGATCCCGTGGACCGTGGCCAGCCCCAGGCCGGTGCCCTTGCCGCGGGGCTTGGTGGTGAAGAAGGGCTCGAAGATATGCTCGCGGACGCCATCGTCGATCCCTGAGCCGGTGTCGCTCACCGTGAGCAGGACATAGTCCCCCGGACTCATGTCGTGATCATCGCCCGGCCCGATCCGCACGTTGGCGGTGGCGATACAGAGGTCGCCGCCATTCGGCATCGCGTCGCGGCCATTGATGCACAGGTTTAAGATCACCTGCTCGATCTGGCTGGCGTCGGCCCGCACCGGCGCGAGGTCGACCGCGAGCCGGGTGTACAGGGTCACATCCTCGCCGATCAGGCGGTGCAGCATAAGCTCGATTGGGCCGATGATCTCATTGAGATTGACCGTGGACAGCTGAAGCACCTGGCGGCGGCTGAAGGCGAGCAGCTGGCGGGTGAGGGCGGCCGCGCGGACGCCGGCGTGGCGGATGCGCTCAAGGCCATGGCGCAGCTCGCCGCTCATGCTGTGCCCGTGCAGCAGCAGGTCGCTCTCGCCCATGATCACGGTGAGGATATTGTTAAAGTCGTGGGACACCCCGCCGGCCAGGCGCCCCACCGCCTCCATCTTCTGGGCCTGGCGCAGCTGCTCCTCGGCGTGCAGCTGGGCCTGCTCGCTGCGTCGCCGCTCGGCCAGCTCGTCGCGGATGGCCTCGTAGAGCCGGGCGTTCTCCAGGGCGATGGCCGCCTGGGCCGCGAAGGCGCTGGCGAGGCGGGCGTGGCCGGGGTTGTAGAAGCCGGGCTCGTACTTATCGATCGTGATCATGCCGATCAGGCGCTCGCCGAAGATCAGCGGCACGCCCATCCAGCTGCGGATCGGGTCGGCCCGATAGGGCTTCTCGTTAAACCGCGCGTAGGTGGCCAGCACATCATCGAGGATCACAGTGGTCCGTCGGCGGGCCACCTCGGCGTTTGGCCCGTCGCCGGTAAGCGGGAATGTGATGCCGATCAGCCGCTCTGGCCGGGCCATGCCGTAGGTGCCGATGATCTCCATCTGCTCGCCGCGCAGCAGCTGCACCGTCGAGCTGTCGTAGGGCACCACCGCGCGCAGCTCGTGGAGGATGCGATCGAGCAGACAGTACAGGTCAAGCGTCGAGCTAAGGGCCGTGGTGGTGGTGTAGAGGGTCTCGGCCTCGCGGCGGCGCGCCTCTGCGCTGTCGAGTGTGCTGCGCAGCTGGGCCACGGTGCGGTCGAAGGTGTGGGCCAGGGTGCCGATCTCGTCGCGGCTGCTCACCATGATCGGTGTGTGCAGGTCGCCCGCGCCCACCCGCTCAGCGGCGGTGGTCAGGTCGCGCACCGGGCGCACAATGCTGCGGCTGAGCAGGTAGACGATGAGCAGGCTCGCCAGCAGCATGGCTACGCTGAGGGCGATATTGGCCAGGAGAGTCTGCTGGACTGGGCCGAGGATCGTGGCCAGCGGCTGGTCGTAGATCAGCGCCCACTGCAGCGCATCCTGGTCGGGGATGAGCAGCTCGTGAAACGCCGTGAAGGTGTCGGGGTTGTCTGATGCGCCGAGGATCGTCCCGCCGGGGTGGCTGAGTATCTGCGCGGCGCTGACGGGCCGGTCGCTGATGAGGGATCCCGCCGGGTGGCCGAGCATATAGGTGCCATTATGGTCGACCATAATGGTGCGGGTGGCGCTCGCCGGGTCCACCAGCAGATCGAAGATCGGCTGGGCCGCGACATCGAGGGCCACATAGCCGAAGCTGCGGCCCGAGTCGCTGCGCAGCGCCGCGCTATAGCGCAGGATCGCGTCTGGCTCGCCGGCAGATCTCTGGGCCGACAGCCAGTCGATGGTCGAGATATGCACCCTTGGCCGGGCCTGGGCCTGGGGCATGACCGCGCTCTGCGCGGGCGAGCTGGCGGCGCTCGCCTCAACCGGCACCATCACCGGGCGGCCCGCGATCACATGGGCGCACGCCTGATCGCGGCCCGCATCGTCGGCCAGGCAGAGCCGGGTGTAGCGCTGGCCCGAGCGGGCCAGGAACCCGAGCAGCACATCCGATATCGCAGCGGGGTCGCCGCCCTCGCCGCGGTGCTGGGCGTAGCGCTCAAGCGGCGGGCTCTGCGTTAGGAAGAGCAGATCGGTGCTCATATCGACCAGCAGCCGCTCGACGATCACCGCGCGGGTGGTGACAAGGCGCGTCTGCTCATCGCGGGCGTGGGAGATTAGAATATCGCGGACGCGCAGCTGCGTATACGATGTTGTGATCGTCAGGGCGATGATCAGCACCAGGCTATACCCAAGCGTCAGCTTATACTGGAGGCGTGACTGGAGTAGTTTACGCATCAGATCATCCCAATCGGGACTCGACATCATCCGACGGAGCGCTAGGCCTCAGTATAAGGCCATTCACGCCCCTGCCTGCACCCAGGCGGCACGCGCCGATTGACGCCGGGCCGCCCGCAGTGCTATCCTACCCTGGCGCAGCTGAGGGCGCTGCCGTGCCCGTTGTGGTGACGGCCCCGTGTATTAGGAGCAGGAGCGACCCCCATGGCGAAGGCCGGAATTGTCTACGTCGGCTCCGACAATGGCCTTGTGACGTACAGCGACCCCGGGGCGACGGGCCGCTGGCGCAGGGTGGGGCACACGCTTGAGGGCCGCGGGGTGCGGGCGATCATCGCCGGCGATGGTGACGAGAGCTCCCTGGAGGTGATCGTCGGCCTGGACAGCGGCGACACGCTGGGCAGCGGCGATGGCGGCCAGAGCTGGGGCGCGGCACCCCCCGCAGAGGCGCAGGCGCTCAGCACCCTCATGTTGGGTGACGGCCCGCTGATCGCCACCGCCCAGGGCATGGCCCGCTGGACGGGCGCGCACCCGCCGGCCCCCGGTGCCGATGTCCTGGCGCTGCTTGCCGGCAAGCAGGAGACACTGATCGCCGCAATCGCCGACGGCACCACGCTGATGCGTAGCGATGACGGCGGGGCCAGCTGGCAGCGGTCCACGTTTGTGACCCCGCTGCAGGGGGCGATCACCGTATTCGCCCCCGCGAGCTACCATATGGACATCTGCTGGGCGGGCACCGACGCCGGGCAGCTCCTGCGCTCCGACGACCGCGGGCGCATCTGGGCCGAGGTCGCCCGCGAGCCGGTCGCGATCCGGGCGCTGGCGGTGCTGCGGCTGATCTAACCTGACGGCGAGGGCGTGGGAGCGCTTCACTCGCTACGGGAGCGGCTCAAGAAAGACCAGGCCATCGGCCGACCGCTCGACGCTCCAGCCCTCCCCGGCATCCCCGGCGATCCGCCACCACGTCAGCCCCTCGACCTGCGTCGGCCCCCCGGCGATCAGCACCTCGGCCCCCTGCGGGAAGTGCGCCACAACCCGGTTCGACTGGACCAGGCCCGGCTTGGCGCGCGCCCGCAGGGGGGAGGCTCCCACATTCGTCACGCGGGCCCGACCCCTCACGTGCAGCGTCGGCGCCGGCGTGGGGGTGGCGCTCGCGGTAGGCGACGGGCTTGGCAGCACGACCGGGGTCGCGGTAGGGATGGTTCTCGTGACCGCTTGGGTTGGCGCTGGGGCGGGCGACACCGGCTGTCCGCTTGGGGCCAGCAGCCAGAAGGCGAGCGCGCCGACCAGGGCCAGGGCCACCACGATCATCAGCATCAGCCAGATCGGGAGGAAGGCAAGCGAACCGCCCCGCTGCTGCCGGCGGGTGTCATCATACCCTCTACGATAGTAGTAGTAGTGCTGATAGTAGAAGGCGTTCAGGTCGTCCTGCGCGGCGTCGGTGGCACCACGATCGTACATCTCGCTGTTGCTGGGCATGCATTGGGGCGCGGGGGCAGCTGGCCCCCGCTATGTGGAGCTACTTGATCACCAGATCTGCGCGGTTTATCTCGCGCAGCATCACCGGGTAGATCGCGTAGACCGGCTCAACAGCCGGCAGGAGCTTCAGGATCTTCGGGATGGGGCCTTTGGCGATAATCTGACGGCGCGTCAGCGCCACCATCAGATTCACCTTGCCGTGCCAGAACTGGTGCGCCACGTCGGCCTTCATCGACATCTCGACATCAGGCTTCAGGCCGGTGGAGTCGCCCCAGAGCACATCATAGAATGCGTTCGGCTGAGTCGGCGGGCTGGCGGCGTTGATCGTCACGATGCCGACCGGGTCGGTGTAGCGAAACTGGATGACGATCTTTCCATCGCGGATGCGCGGCGCGATGGCCGAGTCGATCTTCACGCGATCATAGAGCATGCCAATAATCTGACGCAGCTCAGATTCATCCTTGAAGTAGGCCATCGTGGTCCCCCTATCTATCACGTATGTGCATGGCGATTATACGGTCGATCGGCGCGCTGCGTCAACTCAGATGACGCGATGCGTTAGCCGCTGCCCGCTCACGGGCCGAAGCGCCCCTCGCGGTCGCGCAGGCCCGCGAGCCAGGCCGCGCCGGACATCGGCCGACGGCCGGCGGGCTGGATCGCACCCAGCTCAAGGGCGCCGTCGCCGGTGGCCACCAGCGGGCCGCGCCCCGCCCCCAGGCCGATGATCGTCCCCGGGGCCTGCCCGCCCGCCCAGCTGGCGTCCACCTCGGCCGCGATCAGGCGCAGCCCCTGGCCCCGCCAGGTCGTCTGCGCGCCGGGCCAGGGGTCGTAGGCGCGAGTCATCCGCTCGATCGTCAGGGCCGGGAGCGCCCAGTCCACCGCGCCATCGTCCTTCTTGAGCATGCGGGTGATGGTCGCCAGGCTATGCTCCTGCGGGCGCGGCTCAAGCGATCCGGCGGCGTAGGCCGCCAGGGCCTCCACGAGCATGCGCGCGCCGATCACAAACAGCTCGTCGGTGAGCGGGCCGGCGCGCGCCGTCGGCGGCAGCTCCACCGCCATCTGCGCCAGGACTGGCCCGCTGTCCATGCCGGGGTCGAGGCGCATGACCGTCACGCCGGTCTGCTGATCCCCGGCCAGTATCGCGCCGGACACCGGGGTGGGGCCGCGGTGGAGCGGCAACAGCGAGGGGTGGATGTTCAGGTAGCCGAGGGGCGGGATGGCCAGCACGTTGCGGCGCAGGATCTCGCCGTAGGCGGCCACCACGCCCACATCGGGGCGCAGGGCGGCCAGCTGCTCCACCACCGCCGGGTCGCGCAGCGTCTCGGGCTGAAGCACCGGGATGCCCAGCCCCAGCGCCGCCAGCTTCACCGGCGGCGGCATGAGCTGCCGCTGGCGGCCCGCCGGTCGGTCGGGCTGGGTCACCACCGCCACCAGATCGTGCCCGGCCGCGACGAGGGCCGCAAGCGGGCGCACCGCGAAGGCCGGGCTGCCCATAAAAAGTATCCTCACTGGCGTGCTCCTCCACCCTCACCACACATTGCTGCCGACAAACCGCTATAGTATAATCGCAAGTAGCACTAGGGCCACGCAGATCGTACCTCGGCCCGTGTTGGAGGATGGTATGCAGGCCCTCATCTTCGATGGCTCCCTCAGGCTCGATATGCACTACCCGGCGCCCCAGCTCATCCCTGGGGAGGCGCTGATCCGCCCGCACCTGACGGGCATCTGTAACACCGATATTGAGATCACCCGCGGCTACATGGGTTTCACCGGCGTCCTCGGCCACGAGTTCGTCGGCACGGTGGTGGCCTGCGCCGATGACGACTGGGTTGGCCGACGGGTGGTCGGCGAGATCAACGCGGCCTGCCTGCGCTGCCCCACCTGTCTGCGGGGCGACCACACCCACTGCCCAAACCGCACCACCCTCGGCATCGACCGGCGCGACGGCACGATGGCCGAGCTCGTCTCGCTGCCGGTCAGCTGCCTGCACGCCGTCCCCGAGGGCGTCACCGACGAGGCCGCCGTCTTCACCGAGCCGCTGGCCGCCGCCCTCGAGATCCTCGACCAGATCTACATCCGCCCGAGCGAGCGGGTCGCCGTGGTGGGCGACGGAAAGCTTGGCGCGATGATCGCACAGGTGCTGCGGCTGATCGGCTGCGACCTGACCCTGGTGGGCCACCACCCCGAGCGCTGGGCGTTCTACGAGGGCCAGGGGGTGCGCTGCGCCCACAGCAGCAGCCCGCCCGCAGGGCCGTTCGATGTGGTGGTCGATTGTACAGGGCAGCCGGCCGGCCTGGCCACCGCCCGCCAGCTGCTGCGCCCGCGCGGGCGGCTGGTGCTCAAGAGCACCTTCCACGCTGAATCGCAGCTTAACCTGACGCTGCTTGTGGTGGACGAGATCCAGCTGATCGGCTCGCGCTGCGGCCCATTCGCCCCGGCCCTCAAGCTCCTGGAGCGCGGCCTGATCGTCACCGAGTCCCTGATCAGCGCCGAGTTCCCGCTGGCCGCCGGGCTGGCCGCGTTCGCCGCCGCCACCGGTCGCCTGAAGGTGCTGCTGCGCCACGGCTGACGCGTAACCTCGGCCCGATGTCGTGTTGTTGCCGCCTGTCCGCTCCACGCCAGGTGTAAGCGTTTCCACCCGCGCCGCCGCAACGATCACGATAGCCGCACCTGTACTAGTCGCTTGATCTCCTCGGAAAATCGCTTACAATAGGCTGTCTGGGACGCGCCTTGCACGCATACGAGGAGTTCCCGTATGGATCCGCAGCTGATCCTGCTTGCCCTAGCCGCACTGGCGATCGGCCTGCTCACCTCGATGCTGGTGATCCGCCGCCGCAAGGCCCCGCCACCGCCAGGCCGACCGGCAATGAAGACGACGATCGCGGTGCGGCGCGGCGGCGATGGCCCGTCGGATGATCCCGTGGGCCCCGCGCCGCGGCGCAGATGGCTCGCGCCGACCGGCACTGCGGCGATCACCCTGAGCCTGCTGATCCTCGGCGCGGCCGGCTGGCTGATCTACAGCCGGTGGGACGCCAGCTCGAACGATAGATTTGTGGTGCTGGTGGCCCCCTTCGATGACGGCGGGGATGGGCAGACCGGGCGGAATGTTGCCGCAGCCCTGGCCGACGAGATCGCGCAGCGGGCCGCCGGCGCGATAACGGTCACGGTGCTCGACGCGCGCCCCGCCGACGCGCAGGCGGCGCTGAGTACGGCGACCGCCCAGGCCAGCGACATGCTGATCTGGGGGCGCGTCGAGCCCGGCGCGATGCTCGACAGCGAGTCGCTCACCCCGCAGCTGGTCTATACGCCCAACGGGGCCTTCGCGCCCAACGGCTGGGACGGCTACCTGGGCCGCTTCGCCATGCCGCGCAGCTACGCCATCTCCAGCGCGCCGATCAATGGCCGTGCAGTGCTGCCCCTCCTGGTGTCGGCCCTCTACGACTACGGCCAGAGCCACCCCGACCAGGCCGCCACCGCCCTTGGCAACCTGCTCGCCGACTACCCGGCCCTCAATGCGCCGCTGCCCCGGGCCGTCCGTGGCAATGTGTTCTGGGCCCGCGGTAGCTACGGCGAGGCCGCCGACGAGTACCGCCGGGCCCTCGCCGCCCCCGCCGATGCGCAGGCTATCGACCGGGCGATGCTGGCCAATAACCTGGCGGCGATCCTGCTGGATGCCGGCGACGGCGGCGTGCTGGCCGCCTTCTCCGAGGCGGTGCGCTTGCTCAGCCTTGATACGCGCGACCTTGGCGCGCTGCGCTATAACCTGGGCCTGCTGGACCTGGCCAGCCAGAAGCCCGCCGATGCGACCGTTGAGCTCGAGCAGGCCCGCAACCTGCTGCCCGCCAACACCCCTATGCTGCTGAGCCTGGCCGAGGCCTACCGCGAGAGCGGCCACCTCGGCAGCGCCGAGGAGGCCCTCAGCGCCGCCGCCAAGCAGGTGGGGACTGACCGACGCCTCGTGCCGGAGACCTACCGGACAATGTGGGGCCAGCTCCTCGACGGCGCCACCCGCGAGCAGCGCGGACTCATCGGCCTGGCCCGCAGCCTGAACGCCCAGGGGCCGCTGGCCTGGGAGATCGAGATCGCCAAGCCGCTCCCCGAGAGCGATGTCGCCGACCTGCGCAACCAGCTGCGCGCGGCGGCCGATGCGGGCGACCAGACGGTGAGCCGCTGGCACCAGCGCTCCGCCTCCGATAGCGCCACCGACCCGGACGCCGGGCAGGTGGCCGCCGGGCAGGCCGACCGGGTCGAGCGTGACGTGCGCCGGCAGCGCTTCTACCTGGCTGTGCTCGACACTGAGCTGGCCCGCGCGCGCGCCGGCCGCCCCACCTCGACGCTCAACAAGATATTCGGCGCGCTCTTCGGCAGCACGACGCCGATCGCCGACGGGCTCAGCATCCTTGACGCCCTTGAGCAGCGCGAGCCCGACAGCCCGAGCGTCCTGCTGGCCAAGGCTCGCGCCCTGCGGGTGAGCGGGCAGCTCAACGACGCCGACCGCACCTACGACCGCGTGGTGCAGCTGGCCTCGCAGCGGCCCGAGGGCTACTTCGGCAAGGGCGTGATCGCCCTCGACCGTGGCGACGCCGCCGCCGCCGTCCAGCTGCTGCGCATGGCCGTGGATCGCAACGGCGCCTTCTTCCCCGGGCGCTTCGCCCTGGCCAAGATCGCCGAGCAGACCGGCAACCTTGCCGAGGCCGTCGCCCAGCTGCGCGCCGTGAGCCAGCAGCGGCCCGGCCCTGATGCCGCCGTCGCCCTGGCCCAGGCCCTCCGGCTGAGCGGGCCCGCAGGCTTTGCGGAGGCCGAGCAGGTGCTGCTGCCCCTCGGCGTCACCAGCGCCGCCGCCGCCATTGAGCTCGGTCGCCTCTACAGCGACGCCGGGCGGGCCGATGAGTCCATCCAGGCGTACCGCGGCGCCCTGAAGCTCGACCCGCGCAGCACCACCGCGTCCTTCGAGCTGGGCGAGCGCCTCGCTGCCGCCGGCGACCTGAAGGGCGCCGAGCAGGCCCTGCGCGACGCCCTGCGCTTCGACGACGCCAACACCTCCGCCCGCCTGGCCCTCGCCCGGCTCTACGAAGGCCCTCTGGCCCAGCCCGACCAGGCCGATAAAGAGTACGCCGTGGCCCTCAGCCATGGCGTCAGCGACATCAACGCCCTGATCACCATCGGCGACACCGCCCTGAAGAACCAGAACCCGACCCAGGCGATCAGCGCCTACACGAAGGCGGCCAGCCTTCAGCCTGGCTCGCCCCTGCCCCAGTATAAGCTGGCCCAGGCCTACCTCTCGACCAATCGGCTGCAGTCGGCTGGCGACGCCGCGCAGCAGGCGATCAACCAGACCGCCAACACCGGCGACCCGGCCCTGCGCGAGCTGCGCGCCCAGGCCTTCGTCATCCTGGGCGATGTCGCCCGCCGCCGCGGCGACCTGACCAAGGCGACGGACTCCTACGCCCAGGCCCAGCAGATCGACCCGCAGCTGCTTACCGCCCAGATCGGCATGGGCCAGGTGGCGGTTGGCCAGGGCCAGTGGGGCGTCGCCCTGCGCTACTTTGAGGCGGCGGCCAGCCTTCCCGGCGGCGTCGACAGCGCCGACGCGCAGTTCTGGCTGGCCGAGGGCCTGCTGCGCAGCGGCGACCTGGAGCGGGCCACGGCCGCCTACCGCCGGGCGACTGAGCTCCAGCCCACCTTCCCCGAGGCGCTCCTCGGCATCGCTCAGGTGCAGTCCGCCCAGAATAATGTCGACGCTGCCCTCGACACGGTGGGGCGCAGCCTGGCCCAGCGCCCGAGCTACGCCGAGGCGCTGCTTTTTAAGGGCAAGCTGCTCCAGGCGCGGGGCCGAACTAGCGAGGCAATGAGCGCCTACGACGCCTCGATCCGCTCCGGCGGACAGATCGCCGAGTCCTACTATCGCCGCGGGCTGCTGCTCATCCACGCCGAGCAGTACGATAGTGCCGTCAGCGATATGCGCAAGGCCATCGCGCTCCAGCCCAACTTCCCCGAGGCCAACTACTGGCTCGGTCGGGCCTACTATGCCCAGGGCCGCCTGCAAAGCGCCCACGACTCGTTCAGGCGCGCGGTCGATCTGAACGCAGCCTACAGCGAGGCCCTCTACTACCTCGGCCGGGCCGCCGAGAACCTTGGCAACCGTGATGAGGCGCTGAACGCCTACCAGACCGCCACCCAGGCCGATGGCGGAGGCGAGTGGGGTGCCCGTGCCCGCGAACAGCTCGACCGCATTCAATAGCTAGCGCATATCATGAAAACCTTCATGCAGTACCGCATCGCCCTCCAGGTATTTCAGTCGCATCGCCTACGCCGCGACTATCACGACTTGGCATCCATCCCAATGTACGGGCCAGTGGGCGAGTTCTTCTTCACCGAGCTCTACGGCCCGCGCGACTTCAGCCAGCGCGATAACGACGCCCGCCGGCTCCAGCACTTTCTGCATATCGTTCCGGGCGTCCACCTGCACGATGTTGAGGAGCTGCTCGATCTGATCAACACCACATCCGAGCTCGACGACGAGCTGACCCGTCTGCTGATCGACGGGAGGGCGCCCCTCGACTTCGATGAGCCACTCTACGAGCGGTTCTACCGCGAGGCCGACAACTACGATGTGCGTCACCGCCAGCTTGAGCTGGTCGACAGAAGCCTCTACAATGTCTTTCGGCTTTCACACTCGCACCTCCTCGGCATCGCACTGGAGAACTCTGGACTGATCGCCCGCCTCGCCGGATTCGAGTCCGGCCACACCTTCCTCGTGAAGGGCTACCGCGCGCTCCGCAATGTTACCTCGATCGACCATTTCGCCACAACGATCTATAATCGTGAGCTAGAGCGTCTGAACCGGATCTTCGATAAAGCTTAGAGGCTAAGATGGCGATCAAATACACCCGCTGGCTGCGATCCTACGTCGGCCACCAGCGTATTATGCAGGTGCGATCAAGCGGCTTCGTTCAGGATGAGCACGGGGCGATCCTGCTCTGCCGCCGCGCGGACGTGATGCTCTGGGACGTGCCCGGCGGTACGATCAGCCTTGATGAGACGCCGGTGCAGGGGCTCACCCGCGAGGTGCAGGAGGAGACCGGCCTGATGCTTCACGCCGAGCGGCTGATCGGCGTCTACGCCGGCCCCGACTTTCAGTGGACTTACCCGAACGGCGACCAGGCCCAGATCCTGGCCCTGCTCTTCGTGGCGCGGATCGTCGGCGGCGAGCTGCGCCGCACCGGCCACGAGAATGTGAACATCGGATTCTTCTCGCCGCACCAGCTGCCGCCGCTGCTGGCGCGCACCAAGCGTATGCTCGCCGACGCCCTCGCCGGTAATGTCGAGGCTGTCTTCGACCGCTGATGTCTAGGGCTATCGCCCTAAACACCTACATAACTGGTTCTGCGCAGCAGAACTAGTCTTTTATGGGAGGGCTTCGCTCTCTCTCACCCTCACCACATTAGTGCCGCCGCACGTACTCCATCGGCCCGGCCTGGCGGGCCAGCCCCTTCAGCTCAAGGACGGCGAGCGTCGCCGCAACCTGCGCCGGCGGCAGCCCGGCGGCGCGACCGATCGCGTCCGCGTGCTGCGGCTCGTAGCTGAGCAGGTCGAGCAGCGCCGCCTCGGTCTGGTCGGCCGGTAGCTCGGCGCGGGCCTCGCGCTGCACCCCCGCCGCTGTCAGGTTCAGGCCCTCCAGGATGTCGGCCGCGCTCGTTGCCAGGGCCGCCCCGTCGCGCAGCAGCCGGTGGGTGCCCGCGCTCTGCCGCGAGAAGATGTGGCCGGGCACGGCGAAGATATCTCGGCCCTGCTCTAGGGCGAAGTCGACCGTGATCAGGGCGCCGCTCTTCTCCCCGGCCTCAACCACCAGCGTCCCCAGGCTCAGCCCGCTGATGATACGGTTGCGCGGCGGGAAGTTTGCCGCCACCGGCCGTGTCCCCAGGGGGTAGTCGCTGATCAGCGCGCCCTGGGCGGCGATCCGCTCGGCTATGCCCCGGTTGCGCTCGGGGTAGGGCAGATCGACCCCGCTGCCGAGCACGGCGATGGTGCGCCCGCCCGCCTCCAGGGCCGCCGCGTGCGCCACGCTGTCGACGCCGAGGGCCAGCCCGCTCACCACCGTCACCCCGCTGCCGGCCAGATCGTAGCTGAGCCGCTGGGCGGCCTCGCGGCCGTAGCTGGTGGGCGCGCGCGTGCCCACCGACGCGACCGCCCAGTCGTCGGCGGGGGTGATCTCGCCGCGAACGTAGATCAGGGGCGGCGCTCCTGGGGCGGCGCGGAGCAGGCCGGGGTAGGCCGCATCCTCGATGGTGTACAGGGACACGCCGGCCCGCCCGGCCCGCTCTAGCTCGGCGTCGAGGTTGAGCTGCGGGCGGGCGGCGAGCAGGGCGGCGCTGCTGCGCGAGTCGATCCCGGCCATAGCCAGGTCGAGGGCGTCGGCGTGCCAGGCGGCCTCCACCGAGCCGCAGTGGGCGATTAGGCGCGCTAGGCGCGCCGGGCCGACGCCGGGCACGAGGTTGAAGCCGAGGTAGTAGCGCGTGTGGTGTGGTGTCATCTGATCCGCGATCTGTGTCTGTGATGCCTACTGCCGGTATACCGTGTGGGCCGGCGCAGGGTTACGATCATGGGCGGCGGGTCGCCCTGGGGCGCGCGTTGCGGGTACACCTTCATTGGGTGCTCGGAATGACAGGGCGCGGTTGGTCGGTGTTTGCCAGCAGTATCTTGACAGCGGCCCTGCGGCGTGCTATTTTAGGCATGGCTCAACTTAATCTCTTCATACACTAAAGGCCAGACCCCTATGCACACCACCCTCACAAAGCCAGCCCCCGCGTCCGGCTGGCGCACTGAGCAGGGCAGCGCCTCGCTCCCCGAGGTCCACGCCTCGGTTGCGGTGCCGAAGGGCGGGAGCCGCTGGCGCAAGATGATGGCCTACGTCGGGCCAGGCCTGATGGTGGCGGTCGGCTATATGGACCCGGGCAACTGGGCGACCGACCTGGCCGGCGGGGCGCAGTTCGGCTACATGCTGCTCTCGGTCATCCTGATCTCAAACTTTATGGCCATGCTGCTCCAGCACCTCTCCCTGAAGCTGGGCATCGCCACCGGGCGCGACCTGGCCCAGGCATCGCGGGACGCCTACCCGCGGCCGGTGGCGCTGGCGCTGTGGGTGATGGCCGAGGTGGCCATCGCCGCCTGCGACCTGGCCGAGGTGATCGGCTCGGCGATCGCGCTGAACCTGCTCTTCGGGCTGCCGCTGATCCTGGGCGTGCTGATCACCGCCGTGGATGTGGTGGCGGTGCTCTTCCTGCAGAACCGTGGCTTCCGCTACATCGAGGCCCTGGTCGGCGGGCTGATCATGGTGATCGCCCTCTGCTTCGGCTACGAGGTGATCGTCTCGAACCCGCAGGTCGCGCCGATGCTGGCCGGGCTGCTGCCGTCCCCGCAGATCGTCTTCGACCCGTCGGCGCTCTACATCGCCATCGGCATCCTGGGCGCCACGGTGATGCCGCACAACCTCTACCTGCACTCCAGTATTGTGCAGACGCGGGCCTACCCGCGCACCGACCGCGGCCGGGCCTCGGCGATCCGCTACGCCACCGTCGACTCGACCGTCTCGCTGATGCTGGCCTTTTTCATCAACGCCTCCATCCTGATCCTGTCGGCGGCGGCCTTCTATGGCACGCAGTACGCCTACGTGGCCGACATTGGCGACGCCTACCAGCTGCTGACCCCGGTGCTGGGCGCGGGCATGGCGAGCACGCTCTTCGCCGTGGCCCTGCTGGCCTCCGGCCAGAACTCGACGCTCACCGGCACCCTGGCCGGCCAGATCATTATGGAGGGCTTCCTGCACCTGCGCATCCCCGGCTGGATGCGCCGCCTGGTCACCCGGCTGATCGCGATCATCCCGGCGGTGATCGTGACCGCGATCTACGGCGCGCGCGGCACCGGCGCGCTGCTGGTGCTCAGCCAGGTGATCCTCTCGCTGCAGCTGAGCTTCGCAGTGGTGCCCCTGGTGATGTTCACCGGCGATAAGGCCAAGATGGGCCGCTTCGTCAACCCGCCCTGGCTCAGCGCCAGCGCCTGGGCGGTGACGGCGATCATCGTCGGGCTGAACGGCTACCTGCTGGCGCAGACCGTGATCGGGTGGATGTAACGTCACCTCCCGGTGGGGGCGTGGGGGCGGCTTCGCCGCCCCCACGCCCTTTTTTTTGTTGGGTTTGGGCGGCTTCGCCGCCCCAGGGACGTTGCACGCGCCCTGAGCGCACCTTGCCCCATGCCGTTGGAGTCGGGTATAATGGCTCACGGCGCGTACAATGTGACACCGAAGGCGTGATGCGTCTCGCCTCACGATGGAGATACAGATGCTCAACTGGCTGAAGAAGGTCGTCGGCGATGGAAATGATCGCGCGGTGCGCCAGATTCGCCCGATCGTCGATCAGATTAACGAGCTTGAGGCGGCCTACAAGGCGCTCTCCGACGAGGCCATCGCTGCGAAGACGCCCGAGCTGCGCGCGCGGCTGGAGGCGGGCGAGGAGCTCGACGATATCCTGCCCGAGGCATTCGCCGCCGTGCGTGAGGCCGCCCGCCGCACCCTGGGCATGCGCCACTTCGATGTCCAGCTGATCGGCGGCATTGTGCTGCACGAGGGCAAGATCGCCGAGATGAAGACCGGCGAGGGCAAGACCCTGGTGGCCACCCTGCCGCTCTACCTCAACGCCCTGGAGGGCAAGGGCGCGCACCTGGTGACGGTCAACGACTACCTGGCCAAGGTCGGCGCGGGCTGGATGGCCCCGCTCTACCACTTCCTCGGCCTGAGCGTCGGCTTCATCGCCCACGACACCAGCGCGCGCTACGACCCCGAGTACGCCGACCCGAGCGCCAACCCCGAGGACCAGCGCCTCGTCCACTGGCGGCCCTGTCTGCGCCGCGAGGCCTACTACGCCGATATCACCTACGGCACCAACAATGAGTTTGGCTTCGACTACCTGCGCGACAACATGGCCTACGAGCTGGAGCAGATGGTCCAGCGCGATCTGCACTTCGCGATCGTCGACGAGGTTGACAATATCCTGATCGATGAGGCGCGCACCCCGCTGATCATCTCCGGCCCGGCCCAGAAGAGCAGCGACCTCTACCGGCAGATGGCCGTGCTGGTGCGCAACCTCAGGCGCAGCACGATCACGCCCAAGCAGATTAAGGACGAGGGACTGGAGCCCGACGGCGACTTCCTGATCGAGGAGCGCAGTAAGAACATCACCCTCACCGAGCAGGGCATCGAGAAGCTTGAGCGCCTGCTGCGCATCCCCGACGGCGAGAGCCTCTACGACCCGGCCCACTACGAGAAGACCCACTACGTCGAGAACGCCCTGAAGGCGAACTTCATCTTTCACCGCGACAAGGACTACATGATCACGCCCGACGGCGAGGTGCTGATCATCGATGAGTTCACCGGCCGCTCGATGCCCGGCCGCCGCTGGAGCGATGGCCTGCACCAGGCGGTCGAGGCCAAAGAGGGCGTGCAGATCAAGAACGAGAACGTCACCTTGGCCACGATCACCTTCCAGAACTACTTCCGCATGTACGGCAAGCTGGCCGGTATGACCGGCACGGCCTACACCGAGCGCGAGGAGTTCGGCAAGATCTACAACCTGGACGTGGTGATCACCCCGACCAACAAACCCATGGTGCGCAAGGATATGGTCGACCAGATCTACCGCACCGAGCAGTCTAAGTTTGAGGCGGTGGTGCGCGAGGTCCAGGAGATGGTCCAGGTCGGTCGCCCGGTGCTGATCGGCACCACCTCGGTGGAGACATCCGAGCGGGTCAGCGAGCTGCTCAGGCGCTCGGGGGTGACGCACAGCGTGCTGAACGCTAAGCAGCACGAGCGCGAGGCCGGGATCGTGGCCCAGGCCGGGCGCAAGGGTGTGGTGACGGTGGCCACCAACATGGCCGGCCGCGGCACCGACATCCTGCTCGGCGGCAACCCCGACGGCCTGGTGGACGACCTGCTGATCGCCAAGGGGGTCAAGTTCGATGATGCCGACCCCGAGCAGCTCAGGGCGGCCCGCGCCGAGGCGGTGCGCCTCACCGCCGTCGAGGGGGCCGAGGTGCGCGATCTGGGCGGCCTGCATATCGTCGGCACCGAGCGCCACGA
>JBAXES010000014.1:0-21200 GCA_037140315.1 Chloroflexales bacterium | reverse complement strand
TCGGCTCGCCCGCCACGGCCTATGTGGTCGATAGCGCCTTCGCCCGCGCCCAGGGCACGCAGGGGCAGACTAACGCGCTGCGGGTGGCCTTCGCGAGCCAAGACCCGGCGCTGCGGGGCGAGACCATGCGCGCCGTCGAGCGCGCCCTGGCCGAGTCGCACATCGGCGTCTCGGCGGTGATCACCGACGCTGAGCTACGGCTGGCGATCGACGGGCACATCGCGATCCTGATCGTCGTGCTGCTGCTGCTGGCGGTGGTGATGGCGACCGTCGGGCTGCTCGGGCTGACCGCGACCCTGAGCACGAGCGTGGTCGAGCGCACCCGTGAGTTTGGCGTGCTCCAGACGATCGGGGGCACGCCCGGCACAGTGCTGCAGATCGTCATAAGCGAGGGGGTGATCATCGGCGTCCTAAGCTGGGCGCTGGCCCTGGTCGGCGCGCTGCCGCTCTCGCTGCTGGTCGGCGCGGTGATCGGCAACCTGGCGTTCCGGATCACCCTGCCGCTGGCCTACTCGCTGCCGGCGGTGCTGATCTGGCTGGTGCTCGTGATCGGCGGCGCGGCGCTGGCCAGCGCCGCGCCGGCCTGGCGGGCTTCGCGGATGACCATCCGCGAGACCCTGGCCTATACGTGAGCCACGCCGGGCGACGGCCACTGTCTGGCCGTCGCCGCAGGTATGGATAGTCGTCGTTTCCCTCAGCATAGGAAGAAAAGGATCACGTCAATGCGTCGCTCCACCGTTATCTTCGTGAGTGTCCTGCTGGTGGCCATCCTGCTCCTCGCGATGCACTCGCTCAACCTGCTCGGACTCCTCGGGTCGCTCAACCCACACGCGCGGCCCTAAGACAACGTTTCAGGTACCAGGTTTCAGGTTTCAGGCGCAGCGCATCAGAGAGCCTTGTGTGAGCCTGAACGGTAAAGCGCTCACGAGCCGTGTCTAAGGCATGTCTCAATCCAGCTTGACCGTTTACCGCCGGACAACCCTCACCCCCAACCCCGCTCCCGCACTGGCAAGCCCGAACCGTCGATCCTAAACCATGCCTGAGCCGCTTATAGGCTGCGGCCTACGGTCGCCCGACGACCACGAATGGTGCCCAGTAGCGCGGGTGCGCGAACGGCACCTCGCCATAGCCATCGAGCGGCGTCAACATGGCCCGCTCATCATCGCTGAAGCTATCCAGCAACACCCCGACCTCAGAGCGACTACAGGTGCGCAGCCGCAGCTGAGCCCTGTGGAGCGCCACTGCCGGCGACATGCCAAGTGCAAGGTTATCGGTGAAGAAGACCATAATCGTATAGGCGGCAAGGTCATCAATATCGTGCAGGGCACACATGATCGTCGCCGCGCCGGCGAAGAGGAAGGCCCGCGGCAGCCCGAGCAGCTCATCGCCCGAGGCGATGTGGCTGAGCCCGCTGGTGCATGCATTCAGGGTTACGAGGGCCCCGCGGAGCACAAGCGATCGCATGATCGTCTGCGCGGGGAGGTCCTCACTGGCGCTGAGGCGAAGGTACGACCCCATAGGGTCGTCAGGGAGGTAGACAGCGTGACCTGCGATATGCAGCCAGCGCAGGTCTCCTGACCGGGCTACGAGCTCGGCGAGCTTCGGTGCGGGTCCGGTGATAGCCTGCCCGCCCGAGGCTCGACCGACCAGCCTGGCCTCATGCTCTGCAAGGATCAGCGCCGCCTGGCCCCGGTCATCGTAGCCGATGGCGAGCGCCCCTCCCTCGGCGGCCGGCACCTGATCGAGGCTGCGGACAAGGACTGTCGCGCTCGGCGCGTAGGTCAGCACGGGGCCGGTGACATCGAGCAGCGTGCCCCCGGCGAATGTGCGCAGCGCGGCGAACGGCACATAGTGGAGTGGCCCGTGGGGGATGATATGCAGCACCGTACAGCTCGCGAGCAGGCGCTCCACCGGAGCGAGCAGCGTCTTGTAGAGCCAGCGCAGCTTCCGATCGGTCATCATATGTCGGCCCGGCGTCGGGTCGCCCGGCGGCGGCCGCAGCGCGTTGGGGTCACAGGCTATCTCGTGAACCTCGACGTCCGTCGCCGTGATCGCGAAGAGCAGGATCTGCGGCCGAGCCAGCAGCCGTCCGCGCAGCCGCTCATTCGAGGTCGGGATGCGCGCGACGAACGACCCCTCGGGGGGGAGAAAGCCGACCGTAAAAAATTCCAGCAGCAGCGCGTCGGGGGCCAGCCTGGCCTGGAGCTCGGCCAGATCGACGGGGCGACCGAGGGACGACGTCTCCTGCAACACGCTGCGGCCGGCCAGCAGGTCGAGGAAGGCGCGGCCCCGGGCCTGCTCGCCGGCGGCGAACGCGGCGCCAATATCGCCGCTGGCGAGCTGGGCCAGCACCATCGACTCATAGACCTGCTGGGCCGTCCCGAGCAGCCCGATCTTCAGCTCCTGGGACTGGGTCGAGACCCGCAGGTGATCCAGCTTCGTGATCGCCGCCGCAAGCTCGACGCGCGCGGCCGCGCCCGCCCCCTGCTCGCTGAGCAGCTGGCTGTAGCGGTGCAGCAGCAGGGCGTGGTTCAGCGGGTTGCCGAGCCGCTCTGCGATCGCTATCGACCGCTGGAACGACTCGGCGGCGCGCGCCATGCGGCCCTGCACCTGATAGATCAGACCGAGCTGAAAGAGCGTGTCGGCCACGGTCACAGAGTTCTCGTGCTCGGCGGAGTCGGCCACGCGCAGGGCGCGCAAGTAGGCGCGCTTGCTGCACTCCTCGTTGCCGAGCAGCTGGTGCAGGAAGCCCCGCCCCCAGTCTACGATGGCGAGGCTGGTGAACATCGCCGACGAGCGGTAGATCGCCGCCGCACGTTCGAGGCGGCGCCTTCCCAGCTCCCACTGGCCGAGGTAGAGGGCGTTGTTACCGATGCTATAGAGCGCATACGCGCCCCCATAGCGGTCGTTCGCCCACCGACAGTGGGCCAGGCTGCGCTGGCTGAGGGCGAGGGCCGCCTCAAACTGATAGAGCTCGTTAAGCACCCAGCTGTGGTTGATGAGCGCCCGCGCCTGCCCGGCGTGGTCGCCCGCCTCGGCTGCGACGTCCAGCGCGGCGGCGAAGTCCGACTGGGCACCCTCGATCTGGGCCTGGCTCCAGGCGCAGAGTCCACGCGTGATCAGGGCCTCGGCCCGCAGCCTCGCGTGAAGATCGGGGGACCTCAGCACAGAGTCGAGGATTGCCTGGCAGCACCCGTAGTCCTGTCGGCGCTGGGCAAGGTAGGCGTCATAGATCGCGATCTGGGTGCGCTCGTCCCGGCCCATGTCCGGCGCTACCGTCCGCAGCGCAGCGATCAGCGCCTCGACCTCGGCCCAGCGCATATAGTGCAGGTTCAGCTCGTGGATGGCCCGCAGGTGGTGCATCCCGTCGGCGATCAGGCGCGCGCGCCGCTGCGGGGTGCCCGGGGGGCGCAGCTGCTCGATAGAGTACGCGAAGGCGCGGCTATGGAGGACATGCTCCTCACGCGGCCGGATCCGGCGCAGCAGGCGCAGCAGGCCGGGCTGCCTTGCCGGGTGCGGACGATAGACTCCCAGCACGAGATCGTCTGGCTGAACGGCCGGGCTCTCCAGCAGGGCCTCGATCGCAGCGTCGTCAAGCCCCAGAACAGCCCGCAGCGTCGCGCGGTCAAAGTGGTGGAATACAGAGCACGCAGCGAGATCGCCCACAACAGGTGCGACGGCGGCCGATACCATGGCGACTCCTCTGCGCTGCGCATGTTTGCACTATCCTACCATAATTGCCTTTATCGGAGAGCGCATAAGATTCAATCAGCGGATTGACAGAAGGTACTTGCCGTAGCATGATCAGAGAACACATCACCCTCGTTCGCTCGAAATCGAGTCCCTCATTGCGTACGCGATGCCTCAAAGCAGAGCAGAGGAGATCGAAGCATGAGTGCCGAAGATGTAGCCACGTTCGCGTTTCAGTTCAACCCGGCGGCCCACACGCCTGACGCCAAGCAGATCAAGGACATCACGCTCAGGCACCGTCTGGCGACGCCGCGCCACGCTGGGCAGCGAGCCAAACTCCTCGCGATCAGGTCAAGCGTCCAGTTCGCAGGCGACCAGCTGCCCGGGATGGACCCGCTGCTCGACCAGTGCGCCTCTTATGACGTCGTCCAGCCGGAACACAAGGTCAGCTCGTTTGGTGGTGAGGATGTCTTTCGCGAGGTGCTCTACCTCTTCAACGTGATCATTGCGCTTGAGTGGAGCCCGAGCGCCGCCGCCTACCAGCAGATCCGCCTCGCCGCGAAGCGGGCCTCCGACTTCCTCTACGATGTGACCAATGGCTACTTCGCGATCGGCCAGGTCATCATTGGCGGCCCCGACCTGATGGATGTGGCGGATATCCAGATCATGGCCTCCAACCGCATCCACCCCCGCGCGTGGATGTCGGCGCTCAATGACGCCCGGAAGTTCCAGCCGATCCGGATCGGGCGCGGCCTCTGGCAGAAGAACCAGGGGACGCTGCTCACCTGGGACACCCCCGAGGGCTACCGCGGCCTGGTCCACGAGTGGGGGCACTACGCATTCGGCCTGCCCGATGAGTACCTGCGACCGATCGATGTCTCTCGCAAGATCGTGACTGGGCGGTTCTGGGCCGAGAGCGATCCGCCGGCCTCGGCTCCGACGAGCTGGACGAGAAACGCGCTACAGATCGCTGCCCCGGAGGTGGCCCTCGCGGTCGAGTCGCTGATGGCGAACACGCAGATCAGCGAGTACGCGGATCTCGACAAGACGTTCGCATACATCCAGCAGTTCTACCCCGAGGCAAAAGAAACAAACAAGCTCGAAGGGCCCGACGCGCTGCCGCTGGCGCTGCCCTACTTCCCGGAGCTCCAGATCCTGCCAGATCACGCGGCGGATGTCGCTCCGTCCAGGCTCGTGATCAACCTTGACGCATCCGAGGACGCAGCCATCCCGCTCAGCGATGCATTCCAAGCTGGGACACACTGGCTGTACCTGCTGAAGCGGGGGGCAGAAGAGGACGCTCCACTGCATCTGATCGCCCAGGGCAAGATCGGGGAGCGGGATAAACAGTACGCCAGCTTCCGCCTGCTCGGGGCGGCGGCCGGCGACGCGGTGGTGTTGATGAGCCAGATGAATGACACGGTCGTCGTAAAACACGCCGCCCTCGTGCTCAACTCGGCAGGGAATCCTGAGCCGGGCGAGTGGAAAGACATGACGCCCCCCGACCTGCGGGCGGGCAACCCGCTCTTTGTGGACGTGATCCCAGAGCCACTGACGACACAGGCCAGTGGCCCCATGCCCGCCGACCTGCGCATCCATGTGGAAGCGCCGACGCCGCCCACGAGCGCCCACCTCTACCCCAGCGGTGCGACGCCGGGCAAGGCGGTGACGTTCCCCGCCGGCCCGCTCTCGGACCCGATCGCTGTGCCGCACCTCGACGGCCACGTGCTGCTCCGCTGGCTCGCCAACAACGGCGAGACCGTTGGGATCTTCATCTGCGGCTACTCGCAGGGCGGCGGCCCGATCACCAGCGGCGGCGGGAAGCTGCCGATCACGGGCGGCTCGTCCGACGGCAACGCGATGATCTTTTTCAACGATAACATCGTTCCCGAGGGTGAGGTTCGCCGGCCCAACTCGTTCGAGGCCAAAGAGTCGAACCTGCGGCTGGTGACGACCACGATCGCGGTGGGCCAGCAGCAGCTCGCCGATGGATCGGTGGCGCGAAGCTACATCTTCAGCCTGGCGAGCAACGGTCAGTTGGGCAAGGAGCATAAGGCCGCGCTGGTGCTGTACTACGACTCGGGCGCCCCCAAGCGCGGCGGCGACCTGCTCGTCTACCGATGGGATACCACGAGCCAGTGGAGGAAGCTGACCACCTTTGCGCCGTCTGATCTGCTGTACGTGGCGATACCGATCGGTATCGCTGATGATGGCGATGAGCTTGAGACCGCGCCGAGCCTGACGAGCCCGAACCCGCCGAGCGTACGGGTCGAGCGCTACAGGATCTTCCTCACCTGACGGTGACCGGCGCGATCTGCCCTACGTGTGAGGGCGTCGGCTGTGGGCGGATAGGCAGCCGGCAGCCCGCTGTACCGCCGCTGCGGGCGAATCACAAGGAGCGCTTGACGAGCCATGATTCAGCACGAGCTTGAATCCGAGAATCTGACCGAGCGCTGCCGCTCCGAGGTCGCACGCGTGCTGAGTCGCTACGACTGGCGGCTCATCGAGCTGCAGGAGCTCGCGCACCGCACCGAGGAGACCGTGCGGTCGGGCGTCATCGCGAGCCCCTGGGCGGCGGCGGTCAACATCTACTGCCACATCCTGTACGCGGCGTGCCGCGGCGACGATGGGCCGTCGCGGCAGGAGCGGGCGTTTCTCGAGCTGCAGCGCTACCTCTTCGAGCTGTCATTTCGAGAGGTCGCCGATCTGCCCCACGATCTGCGGCTGGAGCAGATCAACGAGACGCTGCTGCGGATATGGCAGCGCCTGCCTGTCTACTATAAGCCCGGCGCCTTCCTCGCGATCGCCGCGATGGAGCTGCGCAATGTGATGCGCCCGTGGTGGGCCCGCCCGCGGGCCAACCGCGAGCGCCAACCGTGGGAGCTGCCGCCGACACCGATCGATCAGGCGCCCGAGCAGCCCGGTCAGCCGGGCGACGACCCGGCTGACCGGGCCATCAGCGAGGAGCTCGCGCAGAGTATCCAGGACCGCTTCAATGAGATGCTGCGCCGCCACCCGCGCGCCCGCCAGCAGCTTGAGGCCGTCTGGCTCAAATATATCGCCGGCCTTGATGACGAGATGATCGGCCGCTATCTTCAGAAGCCGGTCGCGAGCGTCCACGTCCTACGCTCGCGCGGGCTGAGCCGCCTCCGCGCGGAGCCCTCCTGGCAGCGGCTGGCGCAGGATCTGGGGATATAGCATATGGAGGCCGGCGGGCGGCCGAGGGAGGATACGCGCATGTCTTCGCAAGCAAATGGGGATGCGGCCTTTACCCCCACCGACACCAATAGCCACCTGAGCGTGCTCGCGCTCCTGCCCGAGTATGTGACGAGGCTTGCGCTTGGACAGCGGCCCCGCCAGGAGTGGCGCCCGCTCGAGCGCCACCTCGAACAGTGCGCGGCGTGCCGCGCCGAGGCCGACACGCTGCGCCAGCATATGGTTGAGACCTATACCGGCACGCTCCCAGCTGCCCCAGAGCCGCCGCCCCCGGAGCTGCCCTTCCTCTCGCGCCGACCGGCGCGCCCGACCGCCCCAGAGCCGCCGCGCCCTCAGGCGGGCCGGCCTGCCCCATCGTCATACCGCGTCCAGGTATCGGCGGCGCTGCTCCCCCAGATGCAGGTTCACCTGGCGGCGCGCAGCGGCGACCTGCGACTCCGCTACACGTACGCATTCCCCGCAGCTGACGAGCGTGACCCGGCGGTTACGCTGGAGGTGCTCAGCGCTGATAGCGGAGCGGATCGTGGCACCGCCCGTATCTGCGTTGAGCTCGCCGACAGAAGCCCGTTTGATCAGGCGGGGAGCCGGGTGACGCTGTCCAGCGGCCAGGTGAAGATCAGCGGCGTGACCGACCCTGGCGGCACCGTGATCTTCACCGATGTTGCGCTAGATACGATCGCTGAGTGGCAGATCTATGTGGAGCCACAGGCCGAAGACGACCGCTCGTGACTGGATCCCTGGCGATGCCCTGAACGTGCAGGAAGCTGTGCCCGGCAGGCACATGCTGCACTGGTTCTGCGGCGGCGCGGCATAGCCGCGCCGCCGCAGAACCAGTTTTTTTTGTGGGAGCGCGAAGCGCTCCCACACCCTCACCCGGCAACAGAAAGTGCAATAATCGCGGCGATTATCGACATATCTATATAAGAAAGGTCGCAACGCACACGCGGGCAGCACCTACTATGCTCCACGTCCTACCCACCCGCAAGCCCCCGCAGCAGCCGTATGGCTCGCCGCAGGGGCTACTATCGGAGGCAAAAACCGTGATCATAGCACTCAACAGAGGCCCGAGCATCGACCCGCCCGCCGCAGGGTCGCTCGGCATGATCGGCGAGGCCACACGGGCGGACACTGATGATGAGCTGTTCCAGACCCTGGCCAGTGTGATCGACGTCCGCGACCCGTATGTCGGCGGCCACGCAGCCCAGGTCGCGACCTACGCGGTGGCGATAGCCTCGGAGCTACAGATGCCAGCGGAGCGGATCGAGGTTGTTCGCCAGAGCGCATACCTGCATGACATCGGGAAGCTCGCGATCCCTGAGTCGATCCTGCATAAGCCCGCCCGGCTCACCGAGGCTGAGTACGCCCTGCTCAAGCGACACTGCGACATCGGCGCAGACCTGATCGCGCGGAGTCGGGGGCTGCGGCACCTCGCACCCTTTATCCGACACCACCACGAGCGCTGGGATGGGCAGGGCTACCCCGCCGGGCTCGCGGGCGAGGCCATCCCGCTTGAGGCCCGCATCCTCAATGTGTGTGACTCGGTGGAGGCCATGGCATCCGATCGCCCCTACCATCGCGGGATGTCGCTGGAGGAGATCATGACCGAGGTCCGCAGCTGCGCCGGCGGCCAGTTTGACCCCACGCTCACCGAGATCTTCATCACGATCACCGAGCAGCAGGGCGGCCACTTTATCGCCAACTCCGCCCGCTCGGTCGCCGCAAAGTGCCGCCAGACCTACCACCAGGCTGATGATCTGGCGGCGACGATGCTCGCCCAGGTGTACGGGTGTGGGCCTGTGGCCTGAGCAGCAGCCCGGGGCTGCTCCTTATCGCCCCCAAACCCCCGCCAGAGGCGGCACCGGCGGCCCGGCTGGCTGCTATAATGGTGCCAGAAGCCGCGCCGATCACGGCCAGGCATCAGGGAAGGAGACACCCATGCCCGACACCCTCAACGAGCAGTCGATCGATGCGTTTCTGGGGGCCCTCGCGTCGAGCGCGCCGACCCCCGGCGGCGGGAGCGCCGCCGGCATAAGCGGGGCCATGGCCGCTAGCCTGGTGAGCATGGTCTGCTCCCTAACCGTTGGCAAGAAGCAGTTCGCCGAGATCGAGGGCGAAGTGCGCGGCATCCAGGATCGCGCCGAGGGGCTGCGCCGCGAGCTGCAGGCCCTCGCCCAGGAGGATATCGAGGTCTTCGGGCGGCTCTCGGCGGCCTACAAGCTGCCGCGCACCACCGACGCCGACGCCGCCACCCGCCAGGCCGCGATCCAGAAGGTCACCCGCCTGGCCGCCGAGGTGCCCCTGCGCACCGCGCAGGCCGCCGCCGCGCTCATGCCCCTCTGCACCTCCCTCGCCAGTCGCTGCTCGCGCCTGATCGTGAGCGACATCGGCGTCGCCGCGCTGCTCGCCCGCGCCACCGTGGACAGCGCCGTGCTCAATGTCGAGATCAACCTCTCGGGGCTTGAGGACAGGGGCTTTGTCCGCGAGGCCCGCGCGCTGATCGAGGATCTAGAGGTCGGCCTGGGCGAGGAGGCAGAGGGCATCCTTGAGATCGTGCGCGGGCGGATCAATGGGTGAGTTCTTTGGGAGGGGCCAGGGGAGGGCCGCAGGCCCTCCCCTGAAACCCCACCCTACGATTAGAGAGAAACATGACAGCTACCATCCTCGACGGCCGGGCGCTCGCCATGGAGCTACGGGCGGCGGCCCAGGCCGATATCGCCCGCATCAGCAAGAAGATCGGCCGCGCCCCAGGGCTGGCCGTAGTCCAGGTGCTCGGCGACCCGGCCTCAACCCGCTATGTGCGCAGCATCGAGAAGCTCTGCGCCGCCGTGGGAGCCCGCTTCCGCCTGTTCACCCTGCCGGCCGACGCCGCCCAGATCCAGCTGGAGGTGACCATCGACGAGCTGAACGCCGACCCGGCCACCGACGGGGTCTTGCTCCAGCTGCCCCTGCCGGCCCACCTGCACGCCGACACCGCGATCATGCGGATCGACCACCGCAAGGATGTGGACGGCGTCCACCCGATCAGCGCCGGGCTGCTGGCCCAGGGCCGGCCGGCCCTGGTGCCGAACACGCCGGCCGGCGGCATGGAGCTGCTGCGCCGCTATAAGATCGAGCTACGGGGCAAGCGCGCGGCCGTAGTCGGTCGCTCGGCGATCGTCGGGCGGCCTATGGCCCAGCTGCTCATCCAGGCCGACGCCACCGTCACGATCTGCCACTCGCGCACCGCCGACCTGGGGGCCATCCTGCGCGAGTGCGACATCGTCTGCGTGGCCGCCGGGCGGCCCGGCCTGGTCACCGCCGCGATGATCCGCCCCGGCGCGGTGGTGATCGACTTCGGCACAAATGTGGCCGCCGACGGCAGCCTGACTGGCGATGTCGACTTCGCCGCCGTGGCCGAGGTGGCCGGCGCGATCACACCCGTGCCCGGCGGCACCGGCCCGGTGACGAGCGTGATGCTCATCCGCAACCTGATTGCCGCTACGCGGCAATGATGAATGCTGAATGCTGAATGTTGAATGGAGCAAGCCTGCCTCAATTCAACATTCAGCATTCAGCATTTAACATTACTTATGAAGATCCTCGTCCTTGGCACCGATGGCCGCGCCCACGCGATGGTCTGGAAGCTCTTCGCCAGCCCGAGCGCCGAGGTGCTCTGCGCCCCCGGCAACGGCGGGGCGGTGCTGCTGGCCCCGCAGGTTGACCTCGACATCAGCGACGCCGGCGCGGTGGCGCGCTGGGCCTTCGCCGAGCAGATCGACCTGATCGTCCCCGCCGAGAGCGGCGCCCTCTGGGCCGGGATGGTCGACGAGGTGCTGGCGATGCACATCGGCGTGTTCGGGGCCCCGCAGCGCAGCACGCGCCTGGAGTGGAGCCGCTGCTACGCCAAGGAGTTCCTCCAGCGCTACGGGCTGCCCACCGCGCGCGGGCGGGCCTTCACCAGCCTGCCCACCGCCGAGAAGTACCTGGCCGCCCACAGCCTGCCGGTTGTGCTCAAGGCAGACCACCCCGCCGCCGGCGGCGGGGTCTACCGCGACCGCTACGCCGCCCTGGAGGCCCTGCGCGCCCTGTTCGTCAACCGACCGATCGACGCCAGCAGCAACGGCGTGGTGATCGAGGAGCACCTGCCCGGGATCGCGGTGAGCTTCTCGGCGATTGTGGATGGCAGCACGGCGCTGCCCCTGCTGCCCGTGCGGATCTACGACCAGATCGACGCCGCGCCCGACAGCCCGCCGGCCCCGGGCATGGGCGCGATCAGCGGGAACTCCAGCTACTCGCACCGCCTCGGCGCACACCTGCACAGCCACCTGATCAGCCCGATCATCGCCGCCCTCGCCCGCGAGGGGCTGCCCTACTGGGGCATCCTCGGCATCGACTGCACCATCACCGACCAGGGGCCGCGCATCGCCGCCCTGCGCTGCAGCCTGCGCGATATGGAGGCCCAGGTGGTGCTGCCGCGCCTGGAGGATGACCTGCCGCCGCTGATCGAGGCCGCTATCGGCCGGCGGCTCCACCAGCTGCCCCCGCTGCGCTGGCGCGATGAGGCCAGCGTCGGCGTCGCCCTGGTGACGCAGGGCTACCCCCACCACTTCGCCGTCGGCGGGGCCGTGCGCGGCCTGAGCGATCTGGACGAGGGCGTGCTGGTCTTCCACGATCAGACCTATAACCCGGCGGGGATGCGCTACAACCCGGCCGCGCGCAGCGGGGGCGGCATCCTCAGCAGCCTGATCATGGGCACCCACAGCGCACCGCCCGATATCACCATCACTGGCGGCCACGTGGCCACGGTGGTGGGGCTGGGCGCGACCCTCAACGGCGCCCGCGGCCGCGCGCTGCTCAACGCCGAGCGGATCAGCTTCCCCGGCCGCACCTACCGCGAGGATGTGGGCAGCCACGAGTTCCGCTGATCTGCCCGCGCCCCCAACCAGATCGCGATGATCGTCAAGATGCGAAGCCACGATGTGAGGTGACTATGCCCCTGCCGCAGCTGCCCGCCAAGCACCGCTCGCCAGCGGTGTTTGAGCCAATCGACCACCTCGACTACTTTCGGAGCCTGGGCATGGCCCCGAGCGGCCCGCCGCCCAGGGGCGTGATCTTCTGCTACCAGCGCTCGCTGCTCAAACATATTGTGGCCAGCGAGGGCGCGACGCCGCTGCCCTGCGTGGTCGGCCGGCTCTACCCGCTGCCCGCCACTGGCGGCGCGGTGGCGGTGGCCGCCGAGTTTGGCATCGGCGCCCCCGCCGCCGCCATGCTGATCGAGCTGCTGATCGCCATGGGCGTGCGCCGCTTCATCAGCATCGGCACCGCCGGCGGCATCGACCCGCGCCTGGCTATCGGCGACCTGACCGTCTGCACGGCGGCCTTCCGCGACGAGGGCGTCTCGCACCACTACCTGGATGACCCGTCGCCCACGGTGGCGCCCGACCCCGCGCTGACCGAGGCGTTCGCGGCGGCGCTGGGGGGGCTGGGCGCCCAGGCCAGCCGCGGGCCGACCTGGACGACCGACGCGGCCTTCCGCGAGACGCGGGCCGAGATCGCCCACTACCAGGCCCAGGGCGTGCTCTCGGTGGAGATGGAGGCGGCGGCGTTGTTCGCCATCTGCGCCATGCGCGGCGCGGCGATCGGCGGCGGGTTTGTGGTCAGCGACGTGCTCTCCGAGCCGGCCTGGAACCCGCAGTTCCGCGCCAGGGCCACGGACACCGGCCTAGTGCGGCTCTTCGAGGCGGCGAAGGCAGCTCTGCTATGAGCAGAGCTCGCTGATCAGCGCGCGCACCGCCTGATCGATGGCGGGCAGGGCGCGCTCGACCGACCACTCGTGCAGGTCGGGCACCACCCAGAGCCGGAAGCGGCCCGCCCAGGGCTGGCCGAGGCCCTCGACGTAGGGCCGGTGCTCCTTCTCGTCGAGGGCGATCAGCAAATCGGCGGCCTCCAGGTCGGCCGAGGTCAGCCGGGCGGGGTCGCGCAGGCGGGCTGGCGGGGCGATCCCGGCGGCGGCCAGTCGCTCCAGCACCACCGGCGCGATCGGCCCGACGTTCCAGGGCGTGGGCGCGAAGCCGCGCGAGTCGGCCCGCCAGCCGAGGTCGGCCGGGGCCAATGCGTGAAACAGCAGCTCGGCGTAGCGGCTGCGGTAGTAGTTCCCGGTGCAGACAAACAGCACCGTCCGAGTGTCGCCCTCCAGCATCTCCTGCTCCTGTCTGTCGCATTTAGGGCTGCCGCCCTAAAAACTCGCATTGGTTGTGCCCCGCAGGCACACGCCGCACTGGTTCTGCTGCGGCGCGGCTACGCCGCGCCGCAGCAGAACCAGTTTTTTTTATGGGAGCGCGAAGCGCTCCCATACCCTCACCATCATACACAAAAAATATGCGGGGGCGGCTATGCCGCCCCCGCACCCCCACCGAGAGGTGGCTCCTACTGCCGGGCGATGCCGGTCGCGCCGCCGCGCAGCACGTACTTCTGGATCTTGCCGGTGGCCGTCTTCGGCAGCTCGGCCACAAAGCTCACCCACTGCGGCGTCTTGAAGTGGGCCAGGTGGTCGCGCACAAACTGCTTCAGCTCGGCCTCGCTGGACGTGGTGCCGGCCTTCAGCACCACGAAGGCGTGCGGCGCCTCGCCCCAGCGCTCGTGGGCCATGCCAACCACGGCGACCTCCTGCACGGCCGGGTGGCGCAGCAGCACGCCCTCGACCTCCACCGACGAGATGTTCTCGCCGCCGCTGATGATCACGTCCTTAAAGCGGTCGCGGATCTCGATGTAGCCGTCGGGGTGGACGACCCCCGCGTCGCCGGTGTAGAACCAGCCGTTGCGGATGGCCCGCGCCGTGGACTCGGGGTCGTTGTAGTAGCCCTTCATCACCACATTGCCGCGCACCGTCAGCTCGCCGAGGGTCATGCCGTCGCGGGGCACCTCCTGCCCCTCGGGGTCGACCACGCGCATCTCGCCGGAGGCCACCATCTCGACGCCCTGGCGGGCCTTCATCACGGCGTGGGCCTCGGGGGGTAGGAGATCGTGCTCGGGGAGCGGCTCGCAGATCGTGATGAACGGCGAGGTCTCGGTGAGGCCGTAGACGTGGGTGATCTCCCAGCCGAGCTCGCCCTCGACCAGCTCGATGGTGGCGGCGGCGGGCGGCGCGCCGGCGGTAAAGAGGCGCACCCCCCGCGGCGGGGTGCCGCGCACCTCGGCCGGGGCGCTGGCGATGGCGATCAGGACGGTGGGCGCGGCGCAGAACATCGTCACCCGCTCGACGCTGATCAGCGCGAAGATCGTGCGCGGCTCGACCTTGCGCAGGCAGATGTGGGCCATGCCGCGGGCGGTGACGATCCAGACGAAAGTCCAGCCGTTGGCGTGGAACATCGGCAGCGTCCAGAGGTAGCGGTCCGCTGGGCCGAGGTGGTGGTGGGCCAGGGTGTTGAGCACATTCAGGGCGGCGTTGCGGTGGGTGATCATCACGCCCTTGGGGCGGGCGGTGGTGCCGCTGGTGTAGTTGATCGCCAGCAGGTCGGTCTCGGCGATCGCACCGGGGGCGCTGAAGGCCGGCGAGCTATCGGCCAGGGTGGACTCGTAGTCGAGCCAGCCGGCCTTCTCGCCCTCCAGGGCCACAAAGTGGGTCACGCCGGGCAGCTGGTCGCGGATGCTATCGACGGCGTCGAGGTAGTCGCTATGGACGCAGACCACGCGCGAGCCGCTGTGGTTGATGATATAGGCGAAGTCGTCGGGGATGAGCCGGTAGTTGATCGGGACGACCACGGCGCCGATCTGGGGCACGGCGTAGAAGGACTCGAGCAGGGCGTGGGTGTTCGGGGCGATGTAGGCCACCCGGTCGCCCTGGGTGACGCCGAAGGACTGGAGGGCGGTCGACCAGCGGTCGCAGCGGTCGAAGAACTGGGCGTAGGTGAGGCGGAGGTCGCCGTCGACAACGGCCTCGCGGCCGGCGTAGAGGCGGCGGGCGCGGCGGGCGAACTCCAGCGGGGTGAGGGGTGTCTCCATCGATTCGATGCGCCTCCTTGCGCGCGGGGGCCAGGCAGCGCACAGCGACATCAGTCGCGCGGCGCGCCCGGGGCATCTGAGGATACTAGGATGCGGCTATTGTACTGCGGCATCTATGTACCATGCAAATCTGCATCTGGCCCCAGGCGCGCTGGGTGTATAATCAGCCCGCAGGGCCAACCATTTCCCGTAGCCGAGGCAGATCATGAGCGACACGCCCGACGAGATCGTCACCGCGAACCCCTGGCAGTCCCTGCGCCGCTTCACCAGCGCGCGGATCGGCCTGGGCCGCGCCGGCGACAGCCTGCCCACCGACGCGCTGCTGGCCTTCCAGCTCGACCACGCCCGCGCCCGCGACGCGGTACACCTGCCGTTTGAGGCCGAGTCGATCCGCGATCAGCTGGCCGCCGCCGGCCACGCCGTCGCCCTGGCCCGCAGCGCCGCCGGCGGCCGTGACAGCTACCTGCGCCGGCCTGACCTTGGCCGCCGCCTGAGCGACGCCTCGCGCCAGGATCTGGCCCCCCTGGCCGCCGGCGGCCCCTACGACGCGGCCTTCGTGGTCGCCGACGGGCTCTCGGCCCTGGCCGTCCACCGCCACGCCGTGGGCCTGCTGGCCGCAGTGATCCCGCTGCTCCATGCCACCGGCTGGCGCATCGCGCCGATTGTGGTGGCCAGCCAGGGCCGGGTGGCCCTGGCCGATGAGGTCGGCGCGATCCTGGGGGCTGAGCAGGTGGCCATCCTGATCGGCGAGCGCCCCGGCCTCAGCGTCGCCGACAGCCTGGGCGTCTACCTGACCTACGCGCCGCGCCCGGGCCGCAGCGACGCCGAGCGCAACTGCATCTCGAACGTCCACGGCCAGGGCCTCAGCTACGCCGCCGCCGCCGATACGCTGGTCTACCTGATGAGCCAGGCCCGCCGGCTCAAGCTCACCGGCGTGGGCCTGAAGGACGACCGGGGCGAGGCCGACGCGCTGGCCGCGCCGGCGTGATCTGGCGGCACCGCCTACCGCCCGACCTCCTCCTGCGGGCGGAAGCGCAGCGCCGACCAGATCGCATCGAGGGATACCTGGCGCACCGGCTGCCAGCCGGTCTCCTCCAGGGTCTCCCAGAGCGTGTCGCGGTTCACGTTGGTCTTCACCTTCGAGCTGCCCTTCGGGTAGAGCATCCAGAGCATGCCGCCCGAGCGCAGGGCCGCGATGCCCTGCTCGGCGCGGGCCACCGCGTCGGCCAGGCGGTCCACGAAGACGATGGCCGAGTCGTGGGGCCCGGTCGACTCGTCCGCGATCATCACCCCCTCCAGCTGCTCGGCCAGGGCGGCCAGGTAGCCTGCGGGCGCGTGCAGCACGAGCGCGCGCGCGCCCGGCTTCAGCTGCAGCTTCCTGAGCAGGTCGACGCTCACAGCTCGGCTACGGCCGGGATGACCTCGCGGCCAAAGGTCTTCAGGGCCTCCGGGTCGGTGACGTTGGGCATGTTGAAGATCGCGTGCTGCACGCCGAGGGCGGCCAGGCCCTTGCAGTGGGCAACCAGGTCGGCCGGAGTCTGCTTGCCCGGCAGCAGCATCGCCGTGCCGAGGGTGGTGACCTCGATCTCCTCGAAGGGCCGGCCCAGGGTCTCGCAGTGGCCCTTGAGCACGTCGAGCTTGTGGGTCAGCACCTCGGCGCCCATACGGTCGAAGAGGTTACAGGCGTCGGCGTACTGCGCGACCATGCGCAGGGTCTTCTGCTCGCCAGTGCCGCCGATCATGATCGGCGGGTGCGGCCTGCGGATGGCCTGCGGGCTGTTGAGCGGGCGCGCCAGCTGATAGTGCTTGCCCGCGTAGGGGCGCTCGTCGCCGCGCCACATCTGGTGGACGATCTGCAGGGCCTCCTCCAGCTGCTCAAAGCGATCCCTCAGCGGCGGGAAGGGCACGCCCAGGCCCTGCGACTCCTCCTCGTTCCACGCCGCGCCGATGCCCAGCCATGCCCGCCCGCCCGCTAGGACATCGAGGGTTGTCACGGTCTTGGCGAGGATGCCGGGGTGGCGGTAGATCACGCCGGTGACGAGAGTGCCGAGGGTGACCCGCTTGGTCACGGCGGCCAGGAAGCTGAGCGCGCTGTAGCCCTCGAGCATGGGCTCCTCGGGCTTGCCGACAAAGGAGATCTGAAAGAAGTGGTCCATCACCCACAGGCTATCGAATCCGGCCTCGTCGGCGGTGTGCCCGATCTCGGCCAGCCGCGCGCCGATCTCCGCCGGGCCGCCCGGCCAGGTAAAGCTCGGGATCTGCAGTCCTATCTTCATGTGGGGTCTCCTTCATATGATACGCAAATTAGCAGAGGTATTGTAGCACGGGCATATCTTGGGCAGGGCTAGGGCAACGCCCATGGGGTTTAACTTCCGGTGACGAAGAGGTCGCCCACCAGATCCTCGGGGGTGGGCTGGAAGGGCCAGAGGATCATCCCGGCGGCCCCGCTGGCCCGGGTGCTCGTGAGGGCCTGCGCCAGATCGCGGCGCAGGCCGGCCTCGTCGCGCAGGGCGCCCGGCCCGGTGGGGAAGCCCAGCTCGGTGACGACGACCGGCTTCTGGCCCGCACGAGGGGCCAGCTCAGCGATGCCGCGCTCCAGGTCGCGCGGGAAGCCCTGGCCGTAGTACCAGTGCTGGGCGTAGCGCCCCGAGTCGTAGGGGTCGTTGTCGTAGTAGTGGAACGAGTAGAAGTCGACCAGGGCGGCCAGGCGCGGGCCCGCCTCGACGGGGCGGAAGTAGCTCTTGGCGAAGCCCATGCCGATCGTCGTCAGGTGGCCGGGGTCGAGCTCGCGCAGGTGGGCGTGGATCTTGGTGATGAAGTCGGCCCGCTGAATGGCCAGCTCGCGGCAGAGCGGGAAGTCGCCGTTGTCCCAGTCCCAGCAGCGCTCGTCGATCGGGCTGCCGATGTCCGGCTCGTTGAAGAGGTCCCAGGCCAGGATGCCCGGATTGCCGGCCAGGTGCCATGCCAGGGGCGTAATGTGCAGATCCATCGCCTGGCCCAGCCCCGCCGCGTTGAGGCGGTCCTGGGGGTACTTGGCCATCAGCACCGGCAGCACATAGATCCCGCGGCTGTTCGCGCTGGCGATGAGGGCGTCCAGGTGTTCGAGGGGCGGGTTGATGCTGTAGCTCGGGCTGGCGGCCTGCGCGCCGCCGAAGACGTAGTAGTTTAGGAAGATGCGCACGGTGTTCACGCCGAGGCCCGCCAGGCGGCTCATATCGGCGTCGATCTGGCGCTGCTCCCAGGCGCAGCTGCCGTTGGCGCCGAAGTGGAGCTCGGGGCAGGTGGGGTCGCTGCCGGTGGCCCGGATGTAGTTGACCCCGCGCACCTCGAAGGGCTGCCCGCCCGCCGAGAGCCGGCCCGCGACGATGGTTATCGCCGGCAGGGCAGCGGGCGGCCCCACTGCGCTGGCAGCGTTGGGGCTGCTGAGCAGGAGCAGCAGCAGCGCGGCGAGGGCGGTATACGTGATGATAGACCGGTAGCGGCAAGAAGTCGGTTGCTGGGCCATAGGGCGATCCTCTTATGTTGTGTCGTAGGGTTCGTCATGGAGCTACACAAGCAAGATTGGTGAGGGTGTGGGAGAGCTTCGCGCTCCCACACATGATTGTGCTGCTGCACAGCGTAGCCGAGATCATCGCCCGCCCCGCGCGGGCAGCCAGGTCTCGTGGACGTGCGCCCAGGCCAGCCGGTGCGGCGCGGCGGGGTCGTCGCGGAAGAGGGCGGTGCTGGCGCGCCCGCTGGTGCGCCCGCCCTCGGTCTGCCACTCCTCGTAGGTGACCAGGGTCAGCGGCCCGTCGCGGCGGCGCAGCAGCGGGCGCTCGATCCAGATCCGCAGGCCGGGCCGACTGCCGTGGGCGGCGTACAGCGCGGCCAGCAGATCGGCGCGCTCGGTTAGCCGGCCATCTGGCCCGATGATCGCGAAGCTGTCGGCCATTGTCCCCGCGCAGCGGGCGAACGTGGCCTCGTTATGCGGCAGGTCGCCGCCGAGCCATGCCACAAAGAAGGCGTGCAGCTCGGCGATCTCGGCCTGCCAGCTGGGAGTGATCATATCCATTCGGGCGGCCTCGCGCTAAACAAAATCTTAACCCGTCCACTATATCGGCTTGGGCCGAGATGTCAACTGCCTCGACAATCGCGCCAAAGGACGTACAATAGAATCATGAGTGATACGAAACGTCCAATAAAGCCCGAGGTGATGAGTCCGGCCGGCCACTGGCCGCAGCTCCACGCCGCCGTTGAGGCCGGGGCCGACGCCGTCTACTTCGGCCTGAAGCACTTTAGCGCCCGCGCCAAGGTCGGGTTCACGCTGGAGGATCTGCCCGAGGCCCTGCGCACACTCCACCGGCGCGGCGTGAGGGGCTACGTCACCTTCAACACGTTGGTGTTCGACCACGAGCTGCGCGCGGCCGCCCGCGGCATCGAGGCGATCGCCGCGGCCGGGGCCGACGCGATCATCGTGCAGGATGTCGGCGTGGCCCGCATGGCCCACCAGATCGCTCCGGAGCTCGCCATCCACGGCAGCACCCAGATGAGCATCACCAGCGCCGAGGGCCTTGAGCTGGCGGGCCAGCTCGGCGTGAGCCGGGTGGTGCTGGCCCGCGAGCTCTCCCTGGACGATGTGCGCGCCATCCGCGCCGCCACCGACCTCGAGCTTGAGATCTTCGGGCACGGCGCGCTGTGCGTCTCCTACTCCGGCCAGTGCTTCTCGTCGGAGGCGTGGGGCGGGCGCAGCGCCAACCGGGGCCAGTGCGCCCAGGCCTGCCGCATGCCCTACGAGCTGATCGTCGATGGCCGCCACGTGCCCCTCGGCGACGCGCGCTACCTGCTCTCGCCCGGCGACCTCTACGCGCTCCGGCACATCCCGGCGATCGTGCAGATCGGCGTCGCGGCGATCAAGATCGAGGGCCGCTATAAGGACGCGCCCTATGTGGCGCTGACGACCAGCGCCTACCGCCGGGCGATCGATGAGGCCTGGGCCGGCCTGCCCCTCAGCATCACCCCCGCCGAGGAGATCCACCTGGAGCAGGTCTACTCGCGCGGCATGGGCGACTACTTTATCGGCGGCACCAACCACCAGCGGGTGGTGCGGGGGCGCACGCCGCGCCACCGCGGCGTGCTGGTCGGCCGGGTCTACCGCCTCCAGTTCGGCCGCGTGCAGATCGCGCCCGACCCGCGCGCCGCCGCTGCGGCCCCGCTCAAGCCCGGCGACGGCGTGGTCTTCGACGCCGCCGACTGGCGCAGCCCGCAGGAGCCCGAGGAGGGCGGCCGGCTCTACCACGTCACCCCGGTCGGCGACCTGCTGGAGCTCGAGTTCGCCAACCGCGGCCTAGACTTCACCCGCATCCGGGTGGGCGACCTGCTCTGGCGCACGAGCGACTCTGAGGTCGAGCGGGCGGCCCGGCCCTTCATCGACCCTGGCGCGCCCCTGCGCCGCCAGCCGCTGACCGCGCGGGTGACCGCCCACGCGGGCGCGCCCCTGGAGATCACCCTCGCCCTGGCCGCGCGCCCCGAGCTGCGGGCCACCGTGCGCTCGGCCGAGCCCCTGGGCGCCGCCCAGCGCCGCGCCGTGGACGCGGACTACCTGCGCGAGCAGCTCGGCCGCCTTGGCACCACGCCCTACGAGCTGGTTGCGCTTGAGCTTGACATCGAGGGCGCGCCCTTCGCGCCCAGCTCGCTGCTCAACAGCATGCGCCGCGACGCGGTCGATGAGCTGGTGAGGCAGCAGGAGGCGCATAGCGCGAGGCATAGTGTATGGCAAATGGCCACCCCCCCGGTAGATGGAAGGTGGCAGGTGCAACCTGCCACCTTCCATCTACACCTGCTCGTCCGCACCCCCGAGCAGCTCGACGCCGCCCTGGAGCTGCACCCGGCCAGCATCACCCTGGACTACCTGGACCTGTACGGGCTGCGGCCGGCGGTCGAGCGCGTGCAGGAGGCCGGGGTTGAGGCCCGCGTGGCCAGCCCGCGCGTGCTCAAGCCCGGCGAGGAGCGGGTCGTGCACTTTCTGCTCAGCCTGGGCTGCCCGATCCTGGTGCGCTCCGGCGGGCTGCTCCAGGCCCTGCAGTCCGAGGAGCGCCCGGCCCTGATCGGCGACTTCAGCCTGAACGCGGCCAACCTGCTCAGCGCCGAGATCTTCATGGGGCTGGGGCTGGAGCGGCTCACCCCCACCTACGACCTCAACGCGGCGCAGGTGGCCGACCTCGCCCGCGGCGTCGGCCCGGGCGCCATTGAGGCCGTCGCCTACCAGCACCTGCCGGTCTTCCACACCGAGCACTGCGTCTTCTGCCGCTTCCTCTCCAGCGGCACCAGCTACAAGG
>JBAXES010000013.1:0-21302 GCA_037140315.1 Chloroflexales bacterium | reverse complement strand
TGGTTCTGCTGCGGCGCGGCTACGCCGCGCCGCAGCAGAACCAGTTTTTTTGTGGCAGAGCTTCGCGCTCCCACACCAGCAACGTGGGCTTTGGTTGACAGCCCGGCGGGCGCGTGCTATTGTCGCCGCAGCGGAGGCTTACCTACACACTATTGGGACATATGCTCAAAGACCTGAAAATCTCAGTGATCGGGGCGGGGGCGATGGGTGAGGCGATCATCGGCGGCCTGCTGCGGCGGGAGCTGGTGTCGCCCGAGCAGGTGCTGGCGAGCGACCCGCACGAGGATCATCTGCGCGAGGTGCAGGCTCGCCACGGGATACGCACGAGCATCGATAATGCCGCTGCGGTTCAGTGGGGCCAGATTGTGATCTTTGCCGTGAAGCCCCAGCAGCTGAAGCGCGTCCTCCAGCCCCTGCGCGGCATACTGCGCAGCGACGCCCTGGTGATCTCGATCGTGGCGGGGGCGACGATCGGCACGTTCGCCACCGCCCTCGATCACCTCGCGGTGGTGCGGAGCATGCCCAATACGCCCGCCATGATCGGCGAGGGGATGACGGTCTGGACGGCCGGCGATGTGGTTAACGAGCAGCAGCGCGGCTGGGCGCGCACGGTGCTCAGCGCCCTCGGCCACGAGCTGTTTGTGGACAACGAGCACTACCTGGATATGTCCACCGCGCTGAACGGCACCGGCCCGGCCTATTTCTTCCTGATGATGGAGGCCATGATCGACGCCGGCGTACACATGGGCCTCTCGCGGCGCATCGCCGAGGATCTGGTGCTCCAGACGATGCTCGGCACGGTGCGCTACGCCCAGCAGAGCGGCCTGCACCCGGCACAGCTACGCAATGCCGTCACCTCTCCCGGCGGCACAACCAGCGCCGCCCTGAGCGAGCTGGAGCGCGGCGGCATGCGCACCGTCCTCTCCGACGCGATCTGGGCCGCGTATCGCAGATCTGTGGAGCTAGGGAAGCAAGGATAATGCTGAATGCTGAATTGGCAATACCGCAAAAGTCACCCTGTGCGCATTCCGGTCATGCTGAGCGAAGCGAAGCATCTTCCAGGCGCGTGGATGGGAAGACCCTTCGCTTCGCTCAGGGTGACATGGGGTGAGATATCCAAGGTGACAGGGCGACTTTTGCGGTATTGCCTGAATTGGCATTCAGCATTCAACATTCAACATTATGATCACATACGCCCGCCCGCGCCTGCTCACCGCCGACGATAAGCGCTACCGCGCCTATGTGGACGGGTTCAGGCTCCAGCGCAAGAACAATAAGGCCATCCGCCCGCCGCGCCAGCGCGACCTGTTCGGCGGCGAGGCCGAGTCCGCCCTGCGCATCTGGCTGGCCCCGCAGGTCGAGCTCGACGACCGGCGGATCATCGAGTACGAGGAGCGCCGCAATAAGCGGGCCTTCGTCAAGTACCGCGAGGTGGACGCGATCGCCGTGGACGAGCGCACGATCTGGGCTTTTGAGTTTAAGGCTAGCCGCAGCGCCAGCTCGCTGCGCCGCGCCGTCGGGCAGCTCCAGGAGACGCGCCAGATCCTCAAGCTGCTGCGCCACACGGTGCGGGTGACGATCCTGCTCGTTGATACGGGCATCCCGGCCAGCGCCGCCGAGGTGGACGCCATGATGGCATCCGACCGCCCGCCGTCGCGCCGCCCCGAGCTGCTGTCCGAGGTGCTGTCCACCCTGCCTATCTTGCGCCTCGTGGACTCGCTCGACGCCCAGGGCGATGGCGAGACGATCGACGTGCTGCGCTTCGCGGTCGACGACATCGTCGCCCTGGCCGGCGCCGAGAACCTGCATCTCGACTGGGCCGCCGACGATGAGGAGCCGGAGGAGGACCCCGAGCCGCGCCCGGCATCCTCGCTCTACGCCAGCAGCTCCGACGATGACGACGATAACCCCCTGGCGGCGGCCATACGCAAGGCCGGCCTGTAGGGGCGCAGCAGCAGGGGCGGCTCGCGAGCTGCCCCTGCTGCTGCGCTCCTACTGCCGGGCCGGCCGGTCGCCGTCGGCGCCCTCCACCAGCACGCCGCTGCGGTAGGCGTAGACCAGCTTGCGCAGATCCTCCAGCTGGCCCTTGAGCATCACGCCGGTGTCGGTGTCGGCGATCATCACGCGCTGCGGGAAGGCCGCGATCAGCTCCGTCTGCGGGGCGACATCCTGGTGGTTGGCGATCATCTCGTCGTCCGAGGTGAAGGCGCTGTGGGCGGCCAGGATCATCTCGTGGGAGTTGCCGATCAGCGTGTAGCCGGCGATGCCGGTCACCGACTGGTAGGGCTTGCTCATGCCCCCGTCGATCACGATCAGCTTGCCGTTCCCCATGATCGGCCGCTCGCCCTTGCGCACTTTCACCGGCGTGTGCCCGTTAATGATCATGCCGTGCTCGGGATCGCCGCCGAAGGCCGTCAGGATGCGCCGGCAGAAGCTCTCGCTGTCGCGCAGGTCGTAGTACGCCCCTTTGGCCTCCTCGTGGGTGCTCGGGTCGGCCACAAAGTAGCGCTCGAAGGTGGTCATGCGCAGACGGCCGAAGAGCGGCGAGAGCGGGCCACACCAGAGATACCACATCGAGTCCTGGCCGTCCTGGCGGGCCTGCGGGTTCTGGCTGAAGTAGGCCGCGCGCGCCATCTGCTCGTAGCGGGCTAGCAGGGCCGGCCCGGCCAGCCGTTCCTCGCCAAGGGGGAACTCGATGAAGTCGCCGGAGGTGTCTACCGGCAGGCAGCCATGGAACTTCAGGTTGCCGTCCTGCACCTGGAACATATTGCCGTAGCTGTAGAGGAAGTGGATGTGCTTCTGGAGCCGCGCGGAGTGCTGGAACTGGTAGCGCAGGTCATCCACCACGGTCGCCTCGGCCGCGCTGAGGGCGGCGGTGTCCGCAGGGTTGAGGGTGGGCCAGCGGGTGTCGAGGAGCGGGTAGGTCTTGCCGTAGAGGTTGACCGTCCCGGCCTCCAGGTCGATCTGGTCGAGCAGAAGCCGGTCATCCATCTCGTACTCGGGGTGGCGGCCGATGATCTGGGCGTCCAGCTTGAGCTGGATGATCGACATCGCCTTGTGCATACGGGCGACCGCGTCGGGCGTATAGTCCTCGATCACCGGGCCGTGCTTCGGCTGAAACCGGGCGCAGGGGTCGTCGGCGTAGACATCGTTGGCGAAGGACATCAGGCCGCGCAGGCTGATGCCGTAGCCGTCGAGCAGGGTCTCCAGGTTGCCGTAGCGCAGGGCGATGCGGACGACGTTGGCGATCATGGCGTCGCCGCCAGCTGCGGCGGCCATCCAGATCACATCGTGGTTGCCCCACTGGATGGAGACGTAGTGGTAGTCCATCAGGCGGTCCATCACCTTCTCGGCGGCCGGCCCGCGGTCGAAGATGTCGCCCAGGATGTAGAGTCGGTCTACCACGAGGTTCTGGATGAGGTAGGCCAGGGTGATGATCGCCTTCTCGCCCTCGCCGAGCTCGATGATCGAGGCGACGATGTTGCGGTAGTAGCGCTCCTTCTGGAGGTGGTCGACCTGGCCCTCGTCGAGCAGCTCCTCTAGGATATAGGCCAGGTGCGGGTCGAGGCGCTTGCGCACCTTGCTGCGGGTGTACTTCTGGGCTGCGGTGCGCACCACGCGCACCAGCTGGGCGATGGTCGTGGTCATCCAGTCTTGCGGGTCGCTCAGGGTGCTGAGCACCTGGCGCAGCTTGCGCTCGGGGTAGTAGATCAGCATCGCCAGCTCGATCTGCTGCTGGCGGGGCATCTCGATGCTGAAGGTCTGGCCGATCTTGCGCCGGATGGCGCCCGAGGCGTGGCGCAGGATGTGGTCGAACTGCTCGTAGGCCCCGTGGATGTCGGAGATGTAGTGGTCGGTGCCCTTGGGCAGGGCGAGGATGGCGCTCAAATTGATCATCTCGGTGTGGACGTCCGAGATGGTCGGGTAGCGCTTGCTGAGCAGCTGGAGCAGCCGTAGCTCCTGCGGGTCATAGGTGGCGGGAACTATCATCGTATCGCCTCTCTTTCAATCCCAGCGCACCACCAGCTCGCCCAGGGGGCGGCGTGGTCGGCGCAGGGGGTCTTTTGCGGCATAGCCAACTGGGATCAGTGCGTGGGGGTGCATGGACGGCGCGAGATCGAGGGCGGCGCGCACGGCGCCGGGGGAGAAGAGCGGGGCGCACATCCAGCCGGCGTCGAGGCCGAGGGCGTAGGCGGCCAGGAGCATGTTCTGCACGGCGCAGCCGAGGCTCTGGACGGCCATGGTGGTCTCGGCGGCCTGGCGGTCGGCGTCGGGGTAGACGTCGAGATCCTCCAGGTAGAGACATGGCACGATGATCGCCGGGGCTCCGGTGATGCGCTCATGCGACTTGCGGTGGCGGAGGGCGATGGTGGCCTCGTCCTGGCCGTCGAGGGCGAGCTGCGCGCGCCACTCGGCGCCCATGGCGTCGGTCAGGCGAGACTTCAGCTCGGCGCGGGTGATCACGGCGAAGCGCCAGGGCTGACGCCCGTGGGGCGAGGGGGCCCAGCCTGCGGCCTCGATGATCTGCTCCAGCTGGCTGCGGCTCGGCGGGTCGGGCCGGAAGGCCCGCACCGAGCGGCGGCCGCGGATGATCTCCATGAAGTCCATACCATCACCTGCCGGTGGGGGTGTGGGGGCGGCTTCGCCGCCCCCGCATTTCTATTTATGATCGATGTGGGCGGCGAAGCCGCCCACATCGATCATAAAGCAGGTCTGGGGCGCAGCCCCAGAGAGACGCTACCTGAACAGGTCGAGCCGCGGGTCGCGCAGCAGCTGGCGGGCGCTGGCGGTGTCGCTGGGGGTGAAGGCGAAGCCGCGCACGATTGCCACCGGCACCGCGTCGATCTTCCCCATCGCCAGCTCGGCGGCGCTGGCGATCTCGTCGGCCACGGCGATTAGGGTGGCGTGCATCGTGTAGCCGTAGGGGTCATCCACGCCGGCGAAGTCGCTCAGGGGCAGCATGCCGGCCACGCCGATCGCCACATTCACCTGGCCGTCGCGCCAGGGCCTGCCGAAGGTGTCGGAGATGATCACCGCCGGGGCGACGCCCGCACGCTCAGCGATGGCGGCGCGCAGCTGGGCCGCACTGCGGTCGGGGTCTGTCGGCAGCAGGCAGACGACGCGGCCCCCGGCGACGTTCGACTCGTCCACGCCGCTGTTGGCGCAGATCAGGCCGTGGTGCGTCTCGGTGATCAGCACGCCGCCGGTCATCTTCACGATGCGTCGGCTCTCGCGCAGCACCACCTCCTGGAAGTGGGCGTCCTTGCGGGCGCTGGCGGCGATCTGGCGGGCGAACGCCGAGGGCTCGACCGCTGCGGGGTCCACCAGGCGGCCCTCAGCCTTGGAGACAACCTTCTGGGTCACGACGAGCACGTCGCCGGGCTCGATCGTCTTGCCGCCGGCGGCCACGGCGCTGAGGATCATGTCGGCCAGGTCGTCGCCGGGGCGCACCTCGCCGATTCCGCGGATGGGGATGATCCTGATCTCGTCGATCATGAGGAAGCCTTGGTGTCAATGTTGAATGTTGAATGTTGAATGCTGAATGGCCTACATTCAACATTCAACATTCAACATTCAACATTCTAAAGGTACTTGCCGGTGATCAGCGCCAGCCGCTGTTTGGCCTCATCGGAGATGCGGGCGCGGTCGGTGATGATCGCAGTGGCCAGGGCGCTGTGGGCGATGCTGGTGAAGTCGTCGCCGATCTGGTTCACCGCCATGGCCACGATCTGCTGGGAGAGCGCGGCGTTGGCGTGGAGCACGGCCACCACCGCGTCGACGGTCACGGCGTCGTGGCCGGGGTGCCATGCGTCGTAGTCCGTCACCATGGCCAGGCAGGCGTAGGCGATCTCGGCCTCGCGGGCCAGCTTCGCCTCGGGCAGGGCGGTCATGCCGATCAGGTCGTGGCCGCGGCGGCGGTTCTCCTCGCTCTCGGCGAGGGTCGAGAAGGCCGGCCCCTCCATCACCACCATGGTGCCGCCCTTATGAACGGCGGCCCCGGCGGCCTGGGCGGACGCGTAGAGGATCTGGCTGAGGTTGGGGCAGAACGGCTTATCGAAGGCGATGTGGGCGACGATCCCCTGCTCGAAGAAGGTTGAGGGTCGGCCGCCCTTGGTGCGGTCGAAGATTTGGTCGGGGACCACCACCTGGCCGGGGGCGTAGTCCTCGCGCAGCGAGCCGACCGCGCTGACCGCGATCAGGGCGCGCACGCCGAGCTGCTTAAAGGCGTAGATGTTCGCCCGGCTCGGCAGCTCGCTGGGGTTGATGCGGTGGCCGCGCCCGTGGCGCGGCAGGAAGGCGACCCGGCGGTTCGCCAGGGTGCCGATCACAAAGACGTCGCTCGGGTCGCCGTACGGTGTCTCAACGCGCAGCTCCTCCACATCGGTGAGCCCGCCCATCGCGTAGAGCCCGCTCCCGCCGATCACGCCGATGGTGGCCTGGGACATGATATGTGCTCCTTGGTGCTATCGCTGAATGCAGCAGAGAGTATAGCGCAAAAAGGGGCAGGGTTTGGCAGGGGCGGCAACCCGCTTCGCTAACCCCCCCGCAACGTGTTACCATGCCCGCACATCCCAGTTATCCCTGGGGCAGCTAGGGCCGGCTGGCAGCCGGCGGGAGGTACGAGATGCCCACACTCAAAGAGCAGCTGGCCGCAGCGAACACCGTGATCGCGGCGCGTGAGGAGGAGCGACTTCGGATCTACGCAGATAGTCACGTTGATGAGCAAGAGCACCCGCGCCTGCTGGCGATCAACCACGACCTTCAGCACCTCTGGGATCTGAAGCGCCGCCTGGAGGCCGCCATCGCCGCTGGGATGACGGAGCTGCCCGTGCCGCCGCCCGAGCGCCCCGAGCAGATGATTGGCTAGGCGCTCAGCGGTCAGCGGATCGGGTTGGCCGCCACTGCGGCCGGGGCTGTTGCAAAGTCACCCTCCGACCCCCCTCTCCCGCTCAGGGAGAGGGGGCTGGGGGGTGAGGGCTGCCCGGCGATCAAACGACGTTGCAACAGCCCCGCCACTGCGGCCGGCCCGATCCACTCCAGGTGTAGCCCTGTGCTACAATAGGCCGGGTTTGGGTCTATACCGATAGAGGAGAAGATCCCATGGCGAAGAAGACAATCCGCGATGTCGAGTGGGCAGGCAAGCGCGCCCTGGTGCGTGTGGACTTCAATGTGCCGCAGGACGATGCCGGTGCCATCACCGATGACACGCGCATCCGCGCGGCGCTGCCGACCATCCGCTACCTGCTCGATCAGGGCGCCAGTGTGGTGCTGATGTCGCACCTTGGTCGGCCAAAGGGGAAGGTGAACCCCAAGTATAGCATGCGCCCGGTCGTCGAGCGGCTCTTTGAGCTGCTCCCTGAGGCCAGCGAGGTCAAGAAGACTGAGGCGATCACCGGGGAGGCCGCCGAGGCCGCCGCCGCAGCGCTCAAGCCCGGCCAGGTGCTGATGCTGGAGAACACCCGCTTTGACCCGCGCGAGGAGAAGAACGACCCCGAGATGTCCGCCGAGCTGGCCAAGCTGGGCGATGTGTTTGTGAACGACGCCTTTGGTGCGGCCCACCGCGCGAACGCCAGCACCGAGGGCGTGGCGCACCTCCTGCCCGGCGTGGCCGGCCTCCTGCTGGAGAAAGAGCTGGCCTTCATCGGCGGCGCCCTGGAGGATCCCGCGCGCCCCTTCGTCACGATCATCGGCGGGGCGAAGATCAGCGATAAGATTAACGTGATCGACAATCTGCTCGGCAAGGTCAACGCCCTGCTGATCGGCGGCGGTATGGCCAACACCTTCCTGCTGGCCAAGGGCAAGAACATGGGCGACTCGCTGATCGAGCCGGATAGCATCGATGTCGCCCGCAAGCTGATCGCCAAGGCCGAGTCATCCGGCGCCCGCCTGATCCTGCCCGTGGACGCGATCATCGCCGACGCCTTCAGCGCCACCGCCAACACCCAGGCGGTGAGCGTCGACGCGGTGCCCGCCGGCTGGCGCATCCTCGACATCGGCCCCGAGACGGCGAAGATCTACGCGGCCGAGGTGAAGGGCGCCAAGACGGTGATCTGGAACGGGCCGATGGGCGTCTTCGAGATGGAGCCCTTCGCCGCCGGCACCTTCGCCGTCGCCCAGGCCATGGCCGACGCCTCGGCCATCGGCGCGATCACGATCATCGGCGGCGGGGACTCGGTGGCCGCCATCGAGCAGGCCGGCCTCGCCGATAAGATGTCGCATGTCTCCACCGGCGGCGGCGCCTCCCTGGAGCTGCTGGAGGGCAAGGTGCTCCCCGGCGTTGCGGCCCTGGGCGATAAGTAGGAGATTGGGGAGGCCTGGAGGGGCTTCGCCCCTCCAGAAAAACCTTTTCATCGCAGGCCGAAGCAAAACGCCCCTGGCGCTATGCGCCAGGGGTGTTTTGCTTCGGCCCTACGGCGCGGCCTGCGTCGTGTCCATGTCCGCGCCCTCGGGCCACGGCTCCTGGTTGCCCGCCCAGTCGCGGGCGCGCACGCGGAAGGCGAACTGCTTGCCCTCGTCCGGCCCGAACCACGCGCCGACGTCCGTCACCCCCTGCTTCCAGTCGGTCCAGCCGCCCTTTGGCAGTCGCCGCACCTGCACGTCGTAGGCGGCGATGCCGCTCATGTCGTCTGTGCCGCCCCAGGTGACCTGGTAGCCGTTGTCCTTGCGGGCGATCAGCGTGACCGTCCCATTCGGCGGCGTGGTGTCGGTGCGCGGAACCCACGCCATCGCGTCGAAGCGCACCGCCCAGCCGGAGTCCGAGTCGCTCGTCAGGTCGCTCAGGTCCACCCTGGGCGGGGCGCTCGTGTCGCCACCGAAGTGGTAGGTGCCGAGCGACGCCCACGTGCCGGCGTTCGCCTGCTGGTCGAGGATCACCTCGGTCGTCGCCCCGTCGTGGGATATCCGGTAGCGGGCCGATCCGGTGCCGGCGGGGCCGCACTGGGGCACATACACCCGCAGCTCGTAGAATCCGGCCCCCGGGAGCTGGGGCGTCCACGCGGCCGCGCTCGTGCTCTTGGCCGGGTTGTCTGTCGAGAGCGTGTAGGTGGAGCTTCCGCCCACCCCGCAGGTGGCGTCATTCCAGTGCGGGCCGCTGGCGCTGTAGCCGGCCCCGCCGTTATCGACGGCGATTGCCCCGGCCTCAACCTCGACCGGCTGGGCTGAGGCGGCCTCGCTGCTGGCGGGAACCTCGATCGGCGTCGCGTTGCCGGGGCCGGGGTCGACGCCGAGCCACAGGAAGGTCACCAGCACGTAGTCGGCGCGGCTCATCCCCAGGTCGTCCCAGAAGGTGCCGTCGGCGAGGTCGATGCCGTTCCCGGCATCGATCTTCCGACCGCTCTCGTCGCGACCGCCGTTGTATCCGTCGAAGTAGGCGGCGTTGGCCATCGGCTGGCCGACCGGCAGGTCGCCGTAGCGGCGGCTCGCGTCCCAGTAATCATCTTTGGTGTTCCAGGGGCCGACGTCCCAGACCGGCGCGACCACACTGCGCCCGTTGTAGGTCAGGCGCACGGCGTACTGGCTGGTGCCCTTGGGTGAGAGGACGCTCCACGAGGGGAGGGCGACGAAGCGGTCGCGGGGCTGGATGAGGTGTTCGTTCGCGGTCCGGCGGCCCACCAGGCCCTCGCGGGTTGCGAGGACGCGGTAGGTGGGGGCCAGCTCCTGACGGCTCGGCGCGGCGGCGGGCGCGGCGCGCACCTGCGCGGCACCGGTCGCCATCAGTATCAGGATGGCGACCCCGAGGAGGCGGCGTAATTTGCCTTCGATCATAGTCCTCCTTCTACGCTAAGGTTATCCATGGACGGGATGGCAGCGATCCAGACTGGGCCGGGGTTCATCGGAACCTCCGCGCCGTCTGCCGCATAGAAGCGGAGCTGCGTGAATCCGGCGTCCTTGCGCCACGTGGCCTCGGTCACCGTCCCATCGCGGAAGATGCGCGCCTTCCCCTCCCCGATCACCTGCTGCTCGATGCGGCCCTTCGGGTCGCCGGGGATGGGTGACTCGGGCACCTCCATAACAACCAGGTTCTTAAAGTGCAGCTGCTCGCCGGTGCTCGCGTCGATATCCGGCCTACTGTCGCGGAAGTAGAAATAGTCGTTGCTGGCCGGGTCGTAGCTCCAGCCCACGTAGGCCTCGCGGTAAATGAAGAAGTAGCTCAGGTGCTGGCTGGCCGGGCGCTGGCCGGCGGGGGTCTCGGGCTTAAGGATAAAGCCGATCTCGCTCAGGCCCGGCGTCTCCAGCTGGCGGCTGGCGGCGAAGGCGGTGATGTTGGCGCTGTCGGTGTATAGGTTGTGCGGCGCCAGACGCTCGCCGCTGCGCCGGAAGTAGGGGCCGGAGACATTCCTGAGCGCATCGTTGTTGATGATCTCGACCGCTGTCTGGGCCAGCAGCAGCCCCTCGGGCGAGCCGCCGGCGTGGCTGTAGATCGCGCGCAGGCCCTTGGCCCACTCTACATAGTAGGACCGCGCGCTGCGCACCGGGCCGATCATCGCCAGCTCGGGCGAGACGCCGGGCACGAACACGGCCATGTAGCGGGTGATCCCAAACTCGGCCAGGGCCTCGAAGACGATGGCGGCCCCGCTCAGCCCCGACTGAGGGTAGGCGTCGGGGTGGTTATCGATCATCACCGCCAGGGGGCGCTGCGTCACGCTGCCGCGCGGCAGCGTGACGCAGCGCCCCCTGGCGGTGATGATCGATAACCACCCCGACGCCTACCCTCAGTCGGGGCTGAGCGGGGCCGCCATCGTCTTCGAGGCCCTGGCCGAGTTTGGGATCACCCGCTACATGGCCGTGTTCGTGCCCGGCGTCTCGCCCGAGCTGGCGATGATCGGCCCGGTGCGCAGCGCGCGGTCCTACTATGTAGAGTGGGCCAAGGGCCTGCGCGCGATCTACAGCCACGCCGGCGGCTCGCCCGAGGGGCTGCTGCTGGCCCAGACAGCGGTCGAGATCATCAACAACGATGCGCTCAGGAATGTCTCCGGCCCCTACTTCCGGCGCAGCGGCGAGCGTCTGGCGCCGCACAACCTATACACCGACAGCGCCAACATCACCGCCTTCGCCGCCAGCCGCCAGCTGGAGACGCCGGGCCTGAGCGAGATCGGCTTTATCCTTAAGCCCGAGACCCCCGCCGGCCAGCGCCCGGCCAGCCAGCACCTGAGCTACTTCTTCATTTACCGCGAGGCCTACGTGGGCTGGAGCTACGACCCGGCCAGCAACGACTATTTCTACTTCCGCGACAGTAGGCCGGATATCGACGCGAGCACCGGCGAGCAGCTGCACTTTAAGAACCTGGTTGTTATGGAGGTGCCCGAGTCACCCATCCCCGGCGACCCGAAGGGCCGCATCGAGCAGCAGGTGATCGGGGAGGGGAAGGCGCGCATCTTCCGCGATGGGACGGTGACCGAGGCCACGTGGCGCAAGGACGCCGGATTCACGCAGCTCCGCTTCTATGCGGCAGACGGCGCGGAGGTTCCGATGAACCCCGGCCCAGTCTGGATCGCTGCCATCCCGTCCATGGATAACCTTAGCGTAGAAGGAGGACTATGATCGAAGGCAAATTACGCCGCCTCCTCGGGGTCGCCATCCTGATACTGATGGCGACCGGTGCCGCGCAGGTGCGCGCCGCGCCCGCCGCCGCGCCGAGCCGTCAGGAGCTGGCCCCCACCTACCGCGTCCTCGCAACCCGCGAGGGCCTGGTGGGCCGCCGGACCGCGAACGAACACCTCATCCAGCCCCGCGACCGCTTCGTCGCCCTCCCCTCGTGGAGCGTCCTCTCACCCAAGGGCACCAGCCAGTACGCCGTGCGCCTGACCTACAACGGGCGCAGTGTGGTCGCGCCGGTCTGGGACGTCGGCCCCTGGAACACCAAAGATGATTACTGGGACGCGAGCCGCCGCTACGGCGACCTGCCGGTCGGCCAGCCGATGGCCAACGCCGCCTACTTCGACGGATACAACGGCGGTCGCGACGAGAGCGGTCGGAAGATCGATGCCGGGAACGGCATCGACCTCGCCGACGGCACCTTCTGGGACGACCTGGGGATGAGCCGCGCCGACTACGTGCTGGTGACCTTCCTGTGGCTCGGCGTCGACCCCGGCCCCGGCAACGCGACGCCGATCGAGGTTCCCGCCAGCAGCGAGGCCGCCTCAGCCCAGCCGGTCGAGGTTGAGGCCGGGGCAATCGCCGTCGATAACGGCGGGGCCGGCTACAGCGCCAGCGGCCCGCACTGGAATGACGCCACCTGCGGGGTGGGCGGAAGCTCCACCTACACGCTCTCGACAGACAACCCGGCCAAGAGCACGAGCGCGGCCGCGTGGACGCCCCAGCTCCCGGGGGCCGGATTCTACGAGCTGCGGGTGTATGTGCCCCAGTGCGGCCCCGCCGGCACCGGATCGGCCCGCTACCGGATATCCCACGACGGGGCGACGACCGAGGTGATCCTCGACCAGCAGGCGAACGCCGGCACGTGGGCGTCGCTCGGCACCTACCACTTCGGTGGCGACACGAGCGCCCCGCCCAGGGTGGACCTGAGCGACCTGACGAGCGACTCGGACTCCGGCTGGGCGGTGCGCTTCGACGCGATGGCGTGGGTTCCGCGCACCGACACCACGCCGCCGAATGGGACGGTCACGCTGATCGCCCGCAAGGACAACGGCTACCAGGTCACCTGGGGCGGCACAGACGACATGAGCGGCATCGCCGCCTACGACGTGCAGGTGCGGCGACTGCCAAAGGGCGGCTGGACCGACTGGAAGCAGGGGGTGACGGACGTCGGCGCGTGGTTCGGGCCGGACGAGGGCAAGCAGTTCGCCTTCCGCGTGCGCGCCCGCGACTGGGCGGGCAACCAGGAGCCGTGGCCCGAGGGCGCGGACATGGACACGACGCAGGCCGCGCCGTAGGGCCGAAGCAAAACACCCCTGGCGCATAGCGCCAGGGGCGTTTTGCTTCGGCCTGCGATGAAAAGGTTTTTCTGGAGGGGCGAAGCCCCTCCAGGCCTCCCCAATCTCCTACTTATCGCCCAGGGCCGCAACGCCGGGGAGCACCTTGCCCTCCAGCAGCTCCAGGGAGGCGCCGCCGCCGGTGGAGACATGCGACATCTTATCGGCGAGGCCGGCCTGCTCGATGGCGGCCACCGAGTCCCCGCCGCCGATGATCGTGATCGCGCCGATGGCCGAGGCGTCGGCCATGGCCTGGGCGACGGCGAAGGTGCCGGCGGCGAAGGGCTCCATCTCGAAGACGCCCATCGGCCCGTTCCAGATCACCGTCTTGGCGCCCTTCACCTCGGCCGCGTAGATCTTCGCCGTCTCGGGGCCGATGTCGAGGATGCGCCAGCCGGCGGGCACCGCGTCGACGCTCACCGCCTGGGTGTTGGCGGTGGCGCTGAAGGCGTCGGCGATGATCGCGTCCACGGGCAGGATCAGGCGGGCGCCGGATGACTCGGCCTTGGCGATCAGCTTGCGGGCGACATCGATGCTATCCGGCTCGATCAGCGAGTCGCCCATGTTCTTGCCCTTGGCCAGCAGGAAGGTGTTGGCCATACCGCCGCCGATCAGCAGGGCGTTGACCTTGCCGAGCAGATTGTCGATCACGTTAATCTTATCGCTGATCTTCGCCCCGCCGATGATCGTGACGAAGGGGCGCGCGGGATCCTCCAGGGCGCCGCCGATGAAGGCCAGCTCTTTCTCCAGCAGGAGGCCGGCCACGCCGGGCAGGAGGTGCGCCACGCCCTCGGTGCTGGCGTTCGCGCGGTGGGCCGCACCAAAGGCGTCGTTCACAAACACATCGCCCAGCTTGGCCAGCTCGGCGGACATCTCGGGGTCGTTCTTCTCCTCGCGCGGGTCAAAGCGGGTGTTCTCCAGCATCAGCACCTGGCCGGGCTTGAGCGCTGCGGCGGCGGCCTCGGCGGCCTCCCCGGTGATCGCCTCAGTCTTCTTGACCTCGCTGGCCTCAGGGAGCAGCTCAAAGAGCCGCTCGACGACCGGGCGCATGCTATACTTGGGGTTCACCTTCCCCTTTGGCCGACCAAGGTGCGACATCAGCACCACACTGGCGCCCTGATCGAGCAGGTAGCGGATGGTCGGCAGCGCCGCGCGGATGCGCGTGTCATCGGTGATGGCACCGGCATCGTCCTGCGGCACATTGAAGTCCACACGCACCAGGGCGCGCTTGCCTGCCCACTCGACATCGCGGATTGTCTTCTTCGCCATGGGATCTTCTCCTCTATCGGTATAGACCCAAACCCGGCCTATTGTAGCACAGGGCTACACCTGGAGTGGATCGGGCCGGCCGCAGTGGCGGGGCTGTTGCAACGTCGTTTGATCGCCGGGCAGCCCTCACCCCCCAGCCCCCTCTCCCTGAGCGGGAGAGGGGGGTCGGAGGGTGACTTTGCAACAGCCCCGGCCGCAGTGGCGGCCAACCCGATCCGCTGACCGCTGAGCGCCTAGCCAATCATCTGCTCGGGGCGCTCGGGCGGCGGCACGGGCAGCTCCGTCATCCCAGCGGCGATGGCGGCCTCCAGGCGGCGCTTCAGATCCCAGAGGTGCTGAAGGTCGTGGTTGATCGCCAGCAGGCGCGGGTGCTCTTGCTCATCAACGTGACTATCTGCGTAGATCCGAAGTCGCTCCTCCTCACGCGCCGCGATCACGGTGTTCGCTGCGGCCAGCTGCTCTTTGAGTGTGGGCATCTCGTACCTCCCGCCGGCTGCCAGCCGGCCCTAGCTGCCCCAGGGATAACTGGGATGTGCGGGCATGGTAACACGTTGCGGGGGGGTTAGCGAAGCGGGTTGCCGCCCCTGCCAAACCCTGCCCCTTTTTGCGCTATACTCTCTGCTGCATTCAGCGATAGCACCAAGGAGCACATATCATGTCCCAGGCCACCATCGGCGTGATCGGCGGGAGCGGGCTCTACGCGATGGGCGGGCTCACCGATGTGGAGGAGCTGCGCGTTGAGACACCGTACGGCGACCCGAGCGACGTCTTTGTGATCGGCACCCTGGCGAACCGCCGGGTCGCCTTCCTGCCGCGCCACGGGCGCGGCCACCGCATCAACCCCAGCGAGCTGCCGAGCCGGGCGAACATCTACGCCTTTAAGCAGCTCGGCGTGCGCGCCCTGATCGCGGTCAGCGCGGTCGGCTCGCTGCGCGAGGACTACGCCCCCGGCCAGGTGGTGGTCCCCGACCAAATCTTCGACCGCACCAAGGGCGGCCGACCCTCAACCTTCTTCGAGCAGGGGATCGTCGCCCACATCGCCTTCGATAAGCCGTTCTGCCCCAACCTCAGCCAGATCCTCTACGCGTCCGCCCAGGCCGCCGGGGCCGCCGTTCATAAGGGCGGCACCATGGTGGTGATGGAGGGGCCGGCCTTCTCGACCCTCGCCGAGAGCGAGGAGAACCGCCGCCGCGGCCACGACCTGATCGGCATGACCGCCCTGCCCGAGGCGAAGCTGGCCCGCGAGGCCGAGATCGCCTACGCCTGCCTGGCCATGGTGACGGACTACGACGCATGGCACCCCGGCCACGACGCCGTGACCGTCGACGCGGTGGTGGCCGTGCTCCACGCCAACGCCGCGCTCTCCCAGCAGATCGTGGCCATGGCGGTGAACCAGATCGGCGACGACTTCACCAGCATCGCCCACAGCGCCCTGGCCACTGCGATCATCACCGACCGCGCCCGCATCTCCGATGAGGCCAAACAGCGGCTGGCGCTGATCACCGGCAAGTACCTTTAGAATGTTGAATGTTGAATGTTGAATGTTGAATGTAGGCCATTCAGCATTCAACATTCAACATTCAACATTGACACCAAGGCTTCCTCATGATCGACGAGATCAGGATCATCCCCATCCGCGGAATCGGCGAGGTGCGCCCCGGCGACGACCTGGCCGACATGATCCTCAGCGCCGTGGCCGCCGGCGGCAAGACGATCGAGCCCGGCGACGTGCTCGTCGTGACCCAGAAGGTTGTCTCCAAGGCTGAGGGCCGCCTGGTGGACCCCGCAGCGGTCGAGCCCTCGGCGTTCGCCCGCCAGATCGCCGCCAGCGCCCGCAAGGACGCCCACTTCCAGGAGGTGGTGCTGCGCGAGAGCCGACGCATCGTGAAGATGACCGGCGGCGTGCTGATCACCGAGACGCACCACGGCCTGATCTGCGCCAACAGCGGCGTGGACGAGTCGAACGTCGCCGGGGGCCGCGTCGTCTGCCTGCTGCCGACAGACCCCGACCGCAGTGCGGCCCAGCTGCGCGCCGCCATCGCTGAGCGTGCGGGCGTCGCCCCGGCGGTGATCATCTCCGACACCTTCGGCAGGCCCTGGCGCGACGGCCAGGTGAATGTGGCGATCGGCGTGGCCGGCATGCTGCCCCTGAGCGACTTCGCCGGCGTGGATGACCCCTACGGCTACACGATGCACGCCACCCTAATCGCCGTGGCCGACGAGATCGCCAGCGCCGCCGAGCTGGCGATGGGGAAGATCGACGCGGTGCCGGTGGCAATCGTGCGCGGCTTCGCCTTCACCCCCAGCGACACCGCCAGCGCCCGCCAGCTGCTGCGCGACCCGCGGCTCGACCTGTTCAGGTAGCGTCTCTCTGGGGCTGCGCCCCAGACCTGCTTTATGATCGATGTGGGCGGCTTCGCCGCCCACATCGATCATAAATAGAAATGCGGGGGCGGCGAAGCCGCCCCCACACCCCCACCGGCAGGTGATGGTATGGACTTCATGGAGATCATCCGCGGCCGCCGCTCGGTGCGGGCCTTCCGGCCCGACCCGCCGAGCCGCAGCCAGCTGGAGCAGATCATCGAGGCCGCAGGCTGGGCCCCCTCGCCCCACGGGCGTCAGCCCTGGCGCTTCGCCGTGATCACCCGCGCCGAGCTGAAGTCTCGCCTGACCGACGCCATGGGCGCCGAGTGGCGCGCGCAGCTCGCCCTCGACGGCCAGGACGAGGCCACCATCGCCCTCCGCCACCGCAAGTCGCATGAGCGCATCACCGGAGCCCCGGCGATCATCGTGCCATGTCTCTACCTGGAGGATCTCGACGTCTACCCCGACGCCGACCGCCAGGCCGCCGAGACCACCATGGCCGTCCAGAGCCTCGGCTGCGCCGTGCAGAACATGCTCCTGGCCGCCTACGCCCTCGGCCTCGACGCCGGCTGGATGTGCGCCCCGCTCTTCTCCCCCGGCGCCGTGCGCGCCGCCCTCGATCTCGCGCCGTCCATGCACCCCCACGCACTGATCCCAGTTGGCTATGCCGCAAAAGACCCCCTGCGCCGACCACGCCGCCCCCTGGGCGAGCTGGTGGTGCGCTGGGATTGAAAGAGAGGCGATACGATGATAGTTCCCGCCACCTATGACCCGCAGGAGCTACGGCTGCTCCAGCTGCTCAGCAAGCGCTACCCGACCATCTCGGACGTCCACACCGAGATGATCAATTTGAGCGCCATCCTCGCCCTGCCCAAGGGCACCGACCACTACATCTCCGACATCCACGGGGCCTACGAGCAGTTCGACCACATCCTGCGCCACGCCTCGGGCGCCATCCGGCGCAAGATCGGCCAGACCTTCAGCATCGAGATGCCCCGCCAGCAGCAGATCGAGCTGGCGATGCTGATCTACTACCCCGAGCGCAAGCTGCGCCAGGTGCTCAGCACCCTGAGCGACCCGCAAGACTGGATGACCACGACCATCGCCCAGCTGGTGCGCGTGGTGCGCACCGCAGCCCAGAAGTACACCCGCAGCAAGGTGCGCAAGCGCCTCGACCCGCACCTGGCCTATATCCTAGAGGAGCTGCTCGACGAGGGCCAGGTCGACCACCTCCAGAAGGAGCGCTACTACCGCAACATCGTCGCCTCGATCATCGAGCTCGGCGAGGGCGAGAAGGCGATCATCACCCTGGCCTACCTCATCCAGAACCTCGTGGTAGACCGACTCTACATCCTGGGCGACATCTTCGACCGCGGGCCGGCCGCCGAGAAGGTGATGGACCGCCTGATGGACTACCACTACGTCTCCATCCAGTGGGGCAACCACGATGTGATCTGGATGGCCGCCGCAGCTGGCGGCGACGCCATGATCGCCAACGTCGTCCGCATCGCCCTGCGCTACGGCAACCTGGAGACCCTGCTCGACGGCTACGGCATCAGCCTGCGCGGCCTGATGTCCTTCGCCAACGATGTCTACGCCGACGACCCCTGCGCCCGGTTTCAGCCGAAGCACGGCCCGGTGATCGAGGACTATACGCCCGACGCGGTCGCCCGTATGCACAAGGCGATGTCGATCATCCAGCTCAAGCTGGACGCCCAGATCATCGGCCGCCACCCCGAGTACGAGATGGATGACCGGCTTCTGCTCGACCAGATCGACCTGGAGGCCGGGACGGTCAACCTCTACGGCAAGACCTACCCGCTCCTCGACACCCGCTGGCCCACCCTCAACCCTGCGGACACCGCCGCCCTCAGCGCGGCCGAGGCGACCGTGGTGGATGACCTGCGCTACCAGTTCCAGCACTCCGCGCGGCTCCAGAAGCACATCCACTTCCTCTACAGCTACGGCAATATGTTCCAGGTGCAGGACGGCAACCTGAAGTTCCATGGCTGCCTGCCGGTAGACACCTCCGGCGACTTCATCGAGTTCCCCCTTGGCGAGGAACGGCTGGCCGGGCCGGCCCTGCTAGCCCGCTACGAGCAGATGGCGCGCGCGGCCTACTTCAGCCAGAACCCGCAGGCCCGCCAGGACGGCCAGGACTCGATGTGGTATCTCTGGTGTGGCCCGCTCTCGCCGCTCTTCGGCCGTCTGCGCATGACCACCTTCGAGCGCTACTTTGTGGCCGACCCGAGCACCCACGAGGAGGCCAAAGGGGCGTACTACGACCTGCGCGACAGCGAGAGCTTCTGCCGGCGCATCCTGACGGCCTTCGGCGGCGATCCCGAGCACGGCATGATCATTAACGGGCACACGCCGGTGAAAGTGCGCAAGGGCGAGCGGCCGATCATGGGGAACGGCAAGCTGATCGTGATCGACGGGGGCATGAGCAAGCCCTACCAGTCGGTGACCGGCATCGCCGGCTACACGCTGATCGGCAACTCCCACGAGATGATCCTGGCCGCCCACAGCGCCTTCACCTCGGACGACGAGATGATCGCCAACCACCAGGATGTCGCCCCGCAGACGGAGCTGATCGCGGCCTTCCCGCAGCGCGTGATGATCGCCGACACCGACACCGGCGTGATGCTCAAGGGCCAGCTGGAGGATCTGCGCAAGCTGGTCTACGCCTACCGCAGCGGCGTGCTGGTGGAGGGCGCCGACGGCGACCGGCCGGCCCGGCAGTAGGAGCGCAGCAGCAGGGGCAGCTCGCGAGCCGCCCCTGCTGCTGCGCCCCTACAGGCCGGCCTTGCGTATGGCCGCCGCCAGGGGGTTATCGTCGTCATCGTCGGAGCTGCTGGCGTAGAGCGAGGATGCCGGGCGCGGCTCGGGGTCCTCCTCCGGCTCCTCATCGTCGGCGGCCCAGTCGAGATGCAGGTTCTCGGCGCCGGCCAGGGCGACGATGTCGTCGACCGCGAAGCGCAGCACGTCGATCGTCTCGCCATCGCCCTGGGCGTCGAGCGAGTCCACGAGGCGCAAGATAGGCAGGGTGGACAGCACCTCGGACAGCAGCTCGGGGCGGCGCGACGGCGGGCGGTCGGATGCCATCATGGCGTCCACCTCGGCGGCGCTGGCCGGGATGCCCGTATCAACGAGCAGGATCGTCACCCGCACCGTGTGGCGCAGCAGCTTGAGGATCTGGCGCGTCTCCTGGAGCTGCCCGACGGCGCGGCGCAGCGAGCTGGCGCTGCGGCTAGCCTTAAACTCAAAAGCCCAGATCGTGCGCTCGTCCACGGCGATCGCGTCCACCTCGCGGTACTTGACGAAGGCCCGCTTATTGCGGCGCTCCTCGTACTCGATGATCCGCCGGTCGTCGAGCTCGACCTGCGGGGCCAGCCAGATGCGCAGGGCGGACTCGGCCTCGCCGCCGAACAGGTCGCGCTGGCGCGGCGGGCGGATGGCCTTATTGTTCTTGCGCTGGAGCCTGAACCCGTCCACATAGGCGCGGTAGCGCTTATCGTCGGCGGTGAGCAGGCGCGGGCGGGCGTATGTGATCATAATGTTGAATGTTGAATGCTGAATGCCAATTCAGGCAATACCGCAAAAGTCGCCCTGTCACCTTGGATATCTCACCCCATGTCACCCTGAGCGAAGCGAAGGGTCTTCCCATCCACGCGCCTGGAAGATGCTTCGCTTCGCTCAGCATGACCGGAATGCGCACAGGGTGACTTTTGCGGTATTGCCAATTCAGCATTCAGCATTATCCTTGCTTCCCTAGCTCCACAGATCTGCGATACGCGGCCCAGATCGCGTCGGAGAGGACGGTGCGCATGCCGCCGCGCTCCAGCTCGCTCAGGGCGGCGCTGGTTGTGCCGCCGGGAGAGGTGACGGCATTGCGTAGCTGTGCCGGGTGCAGGCCGCTCTGCTGGGCGTAGCGCACCGTGCCGAGCATCGTCTGGAGCACCAGATCCTCGGCGATGCGCCGCGAGAGGCCCATGTGTACGCCGGCGTCGATCATGGCCTCCATCATCAGGAAGAAATAGGCCGGGCCGGTGCCGTTCAGCGCGGTGGACATATCCAGGTAGTGCTCGTTGTCCACAAACAGCTCGTGGCCGAGGGCGCTGAGCACCGTGCGCGCCCAGCCGCGCTGCTGCTCGTTAACCACATCGCCGGCCGTCCAGACCGTCATCCCCTCGCCGATCATGGCGGGCGTATTGGGCATGCTCCGCACCACCGCGAGGTGATCGAGGGCGGTGGCGAACGTGCCGATCGTCGCCCCCGCCACGATCGAGATCACCAGGGCGTCGCTGCGCAGTATGCCGCGCAGGGGCTGGAGGACGCGCTTCAGCTGCTGGGGCTTCACGGCAAAGATCACAATCTGGCCCCACTGAACCGCAGCGGCATTATCGATGCTCGTGCGTATCCCGTGGCGAGCCTGCACCTCGCGCAGATGATCCTCGTGCGGGTCGCTCGCCAGCACCTGCTCGGGCGACACCAGCTCCCGCCGCAGCAGGCCGCCGATGATCGCCTCACCCATCGCCCCCGCCCCGATCACTGAGATTTTCAGGTCTTTGAGCATATGTCCCAATAGTGTGTAGGTAAGCCTCCGCTGCGGCGACAATAGCACGCGCCCGCCGGGCTGTCAACCAAAGCCCACGTTGCTGGTGTGGGAGCGCGAAGCTCTGCCACAAAAAAACTGGTTCTGCTGCGGCGCGGCGTAGCCGCGCCGCAGCAGAACCA
>JBAXES010000012.1:0-21502 GCA_037140315.1 Chloroflexales bacterium | reverse complement strand
GACATGTCTCCCTGCCATAGATCCTCCTCACAACACGCGTGGTGCTGCGAGCAGGGTACCGGATGGTCAGGCGGGGGGGCGTTGGATTGTGCAGCATTGCCGACGATCTGAGACTGCGTAATTGACGTTTGCAGGCACTGTCGACGCTCAGGCAGCTGCCCGATGGTTCTCCTGCGACCGCGGTCGCCGACCACGACCACTACGCGCACGGTCTCCTGACGCCGGTGCAGTTGCGACGGCTTTCTGGTGGCATGCCATCATGGTGATGCTGCCGACGATCGCCTCCTGATTCCGCAGCGTGAAGTGTGGCGCCTGACGATGTCGAAACGCACGACCAAAGCGTTCCGCTCCATTGTTGGTGGCCTCCCAGCTTGGTTGCTGCAAGAAGGCGCTCACGTGCTCAAACTGCGCGCGCATGCGCTCCTGAACCTGGCGCAAGCCTGTGATCGCCGCGAAGGCAGCATCGTTGCTCCAGGCGCTGAACTGTTCGCGTGCATCGTTCAGTGTCCGCCGCTGACCGTCTGGCCTATGCCAGAGCAGATACCACTCTGTGACAAAACGTCGCGCAACCTGCAGCGACTGCCCCGCTGGACTGGCGAGCAAGCCGTCGACCTGAGCCTGCTGGATCTCCGACAGGTGCTTGGGGCGCCGCAGAAGCAGGAAGCGATGCTCCCGCAGGGCCTCACGCACCGCTCGCACCTCATCCCAGTCCTGCCAGGGGGGCGGCGGCAACTCTTGCGCAGCCGCTTCGCCATCGGCCGCCTGCCTCGCCGATGATGGTTCGTCCTCGACCACTACAGGCGATGCTGTGCTGCTCGCATCCTGCTTGAGCCAGGCGCTGACCGTCACGCGATGCAGACCAACCTGCTGGGCAATCGCGACATAGGATAGCCCCTGGTCGGCGAGCTGGCGTATTGTCTCCAACGTGGCCTCGTGCGCTTGGCGGCGCATCAGGCTGGCACTCGGAAGACGCCGTTCCTGCCAGTTCTGTGCCAGATCGGCGGGAACGTCCGCCGGTGGGGCTTCGGCGAGCCAGGCTTTAACGGTGCGCCGATTGAGCCCTAACTGACGCGCAATTGCATAGTGTGCGAGCCCTTGGCGGGAGAGCGCATGCACCTGGGCGATCCCGGCTTGCCGGGTGGCCTGACGCAGGTGCCAGCGCTGATACGCCGGATCGTCGGGATTATCGGTTGGCGGTGAGGCCCGCAGGCGGCCACCCCAGCCGCGGCCGGGCTTGGCCGGTGGCTTCGGCAGGCTGCGGCGCAGCGCCTGGATAAGCTCCAAGGCGGCCCGGGTCACATGGCGGGTTTCGTGAAACAGACACAGCTGATGTGCGGCGGCGGGCCAGAGCTTGGCCAGTACGCTGGGATAGAGTGACGAGCCATCAGTGATGACCTCGGCCGGAGCAATCCCCGCCTGCTGGAGCTCACCGAGAAACCGTTCGACGGCCGGTGCATCGACGGCACCCTGGATGAGTTGATAGCCGACAAGACGGTCGCCGTCTGGCGCGGCTGGATCGACCGCCACGAGCAAGGCCAGTTTGCCTTGATAGACTTCATCGATACACAGGATGCCAGAAAAGCCCTGCACGACCCAGGGCTGATAATCGCTGGCGAAATCGAGATGGGCTTGAGCGGCGCGGCACCACTGGCGTACGCTCGCCTCGCTCGGACGAATCCAGTAATCGCGTGCCAGGCGGGCCGGTACGCGGCGCATAGCCATGCGGTCCTCGAAGACGGCCGCGACGGCGGTGGCCACCACCCGGTTGGTGTAGACCGCATCGGGGCGCAGGAAGGGCGGCTGGGCGCGGAAGTAGTGCCGACAGGCGACGCAGTAATGGACACTAACCGTCACCAAGAGCAAGGTCGGTTGATCGAGATCGAGGTCAATGGCCAGCCGCTCAGCGGTACTAAAGCGGGCGGCGGCTTGCTGGCAGCGATCACAGGGCAGGGTAGGTAACAGGTACGCGACCTCGCGCACCTGACAAGCAGTTGCATGAAACATTATGTGGGAGAGAGAGCTTTCTAGTGATTAGGAGTGCGTGTATTTTACCACGGCCGAGTCAGAGATGCCGTCAGCAAACGTCAATTACGCAGTCTCGACGACATGTGTGCAGTATAGGGCGACGACTGACATCTCGTCAGCCATTGTCTGAGTCCTCCCTGTAAGCTAGCGGGCCAGTACCTTTGCACTGGAACGGTGACCCCTAGTTGCCCTTTCTATCCATATGACACAATCCTGATGAACCGAGTGTTCTCGCCTCGCCGGGCGCTGCGTCAGCAGCCTCTTAGATTCGTAAGTACATAACACGAGGGCCAGAGGCACTGAACAAACTGAGATAGGTGTCGATCCGTGACACTCAACAGTACCGTCTGCGACGCCACCACCTCCCTTACTAGACCACCTATAAGTTGGCTTCCATCCGCCGTTCGTGTGGTCACTAATAGATATGCAGCGTATAAGCATTTTCGGCGCAGATAAACACGAGGGCTGCCAATATATGGCAGCCCTCGCTGTGTGGTGACGTAATGGAGGGGTTTTATTACTGGCGGATCAATGGCAGCATCACGCGATACCCGACATCCATGCCAGTGAGCGGCCCTGGCAGCGGCCTAATCGGCGGCAACCCTAGAGTGGCGCGCCCCGCTATCAGGAAGTCAGCCCAGCGGGTGGCACTGGTGAAGGCGAAGAGGCGATTGTTGATGTAGCTGTCGAAAGCGACTGTGTCCTGCCTCCCTGGGTAGAAAATTGAGACGCCGCTTGCCCCCGACAGGTCGATGAATGCACCAGCGGCGTATTTTGTAGGTAGGCTACCGTGACCAACATGGTTGCTTCCTGAGAGGATGAATGGGCTTGGGCCGGTCAGTTCGGTGATCAGCTCGAAGGCACGCTGCTTTATGGCAGGACTCGCTATCCCCAGCTGCACCTTGCTCGCCCAGGTTGGCAGATCTAGATACTCATCCAGTTGATTGTTCAGGTAGTCTCCGTTGCTCTCAAAGTGCGAACTTGCCTGCCAGATGGCATCGACTGCATCGAGACGCGAGCGATCATTATTGATATAGGCGGCCATCTCTGCACCCAGGTTATCTACCGCAGTTGCCATCGGGCCAGCCCGCCCGAGGTCAAGCGCAGCAATGGTATAAGGCACCTTGTCAGCTTTCGCTCGTTCGGCGTACGCGCCGGTCACAGTCAGCGCCACCTGGGCGGGGGTGTCGCCAGCACCGATGGCCGTGATATAGGTGTCATAGGCGAAGTAGTTCCAACCGAGATACTGTGAGGCAATGAGCAGCCGGGACTGTGCTGGCACATCGGCCAGCGGGCGCAATTCGTAGGCCACTTCCAATAGATCCATCGAGCAGGCGTCCAGGTGGATCACATCGATAGGCGCGACACCATCGGCGTGCAGCCCCTGGCCGATCTCGGTAGGAGTAAGATAGGCACTATCGTTCAGCACACCGTCGTCCTTAAGATCACTGGTGCGATCCCATGCAATGCCCTGGAGCGCCTGGCCATGGTTGGCGATGGCGAGATAATAGTGCGGGGCAGGGAAGTTGGCCTGGCCCCAGCGGAGGAAGGCCGCAAGAGCGGAGGATGTGTCCATCGCCTGCTCGCCGATATTTTCAAGCCGGGTGACCTGGGGCGGGTTGCTGGGGATGATGAGCACGCGGTAGGTGTCCCCGTCAGCAGGGCCGTCAATTTGCGCAGCGACGCGGATGGCGGGGTTGCGTAGCGAGGTCTGGAGCTTATCGATGGCGGCGTTGAATGCGTTCAATTGGCTGCCACGGTCGCCGTAGTCGCCGGCAAGGTAAAGTAGGGCGGTCCAGGTGACTTGGGGCGGAGCAGCGACGAAAATTGAAGTGTGCGCTGGCAACACAGACCACTCGCCTTCGGTATCCTGAACCTCAAGGGTGATCTGGTGAGAGCCAGGGGTGAGGGTATTCGCCGCCCGCGTAACGGTGGGGCCGGTGCCAATCACCCCATCCTTATCGGATATCCAGCGATAGGCGGCGATACCGGGCGTCTCATCACTGTCTTGGCCCATGCCACTCAGGATTAGCGTGTCGCCCTGCCCGATACTTGGCGCGCTGACGTGGGTAATCGTGGCGATGGGCTTTGTATATGTCATCGGATCGAAAATCTGGATGCGGTTATTCGCTCCATCGGCAATAACTGCTCGGCCATCTTGAAAAAATGTTAGCGATCTTGGCATGTTCATTTCACCCTCTCCAGAGCCGGTGCCTCCCCAGGTTCCTCGCCACAATCCGTCAGGTCGAAACACCTGGACGACAGCTCGACGAGAGGAGATCATTATTGAGTCCAAGTAATCAAGAATGGCAAGATCGCCATTAGGTAAGATAGCGATCTTTGAGGGATAGTGAAGGTGATTGCTCTGCCATTGCCCGAGTTGCACACCGTCAGGGCCGTACAGGCTCACTATATTCGGGTATGTTAGTACATAAACGCCGCTCTGAGGGTGCGAAACAAGATCAAGAGAGGGCACTCGCCATGATTTTACAAGCACCCCATCAGCGGTGTATCGTCCGATCTGCTCGGAATTACTTGCAACGATATACATTCTTACGTATAAATCCCCTGTTGGGGCAATTGAAAAATCAGATAGCGAATCAGGCCATTGTGCCTCCCATGAACTGAGGAGCATTCCATTGGTGTTATATCGTTTGATTACTCCTGGCATCATATAATTGTCCTGGTAAAGGTAAATAGTTGTATCAGGACCAACTTCGATGTCTGGCAGAAAGATCCCTCCTACTACCCAGCGATTTGCGACCCTTCCTTGGGTATCCAAGACTCGAACGCTGCGATCTTCATCGCTTGTTACTATGATTTGTCCGGTGGCAGTCACATCTACTGCTCCCGGTGTTCGTAAGGGTGCTTGGGGATCGGGAGGTGAAACATAGGTGGTACGGAGTCTACCGTCAGCTTCAAAAACCCGCAATCGATTTGTCCATGGTTCGAGCACATAAAGAGCACCGCCGGTAATTGCTAGGCTGGGGCTTGAATCGAAAGCACTGCTAAACTCACTGATAAGCTGTCCCGCACTATTCAGCTTCCAGACTGTTCCCACCGGATCGCCAGCAATGTAAAGGTTATCTGATTCATCCACGGCAAGAGCGAATGGAGAGAAACCGATCATCGCAACCCATGTCCCCTCACCAGTAAACTTCTGGATACGGTGGTTAAGCCCATAGCTCACAAGTTAAGGTTTTCGCTATTTCGTCAAGTGACCGCTCAGGCGTTCTGATCAGCCAGGTTTTACACGGTAGCGAGCAAAGTTGATATATCCTGAGCAACCGGTTTGCATGCCACCTCGAACACTTGGGCGTATAGGCGACCGGGAATTGGTTCGGAATGCGAGTGAAAAAGCCTGTTTTGGCCCTTGACAGATTGGTGGAAACCTTAACTTGTCAGCTATGGGTTAAGCCCACTTTCGGCAACATAGACAAAGCCCTTACTATCGACAACGATATCTACTATTTCGCCGTCAAACTGCCCTTGATTGCTTCCTTTTGTGCCCCAAGCATTGGCAAACGCTCCCGTACTTGTAAGCTTCTGGACGCGATAATTACCAGCATCAAAAACAAAGATATTGCCTGTTCTATCGACTGCAACACTAGACGGTGCTATCATTTGGCTGGGGCCACTGCCTCGCCCTCCCCATTGGGCTATTAAATGTCCCTGTCGATCAAACTTCTGAACTCGATGATTTCCCGTATCTGCGATGTAGATATTTCCCTCCTCATCCACTGCGATGCCACCTGGAGTATTCAACTGACCAGGAAGACTGCCTAAGCTTCCCCATTCATTGAGCAACTGCATGTCAGATGAGAAGATTTGAATTCTTGCTCCGATACGGTCAACGAGTGCTATTCCTCCAGTAGGAGTACTGGCAATATCGTGTGCTTCGTGAAAGTTATATTGGGTAGAAGGTGCCCGGATCTGCTGCTCGAACACATAATCATTAGCAAATGTACGTTCCAATACTACGTCCACCATTTGGCTACCAGGCTGCACTATATAACTTAGGCTCTGCTCGTGGCTACTATAGCGAGCGGTGACAGTGATCGTCTCCCCCGTTTTGATCTCTAGCGGCGGGGCACTTAGGCTGAGCCGGTAATAGGGAACGCTATCGGTGCCGCTATATACTTGGGTGTAAAACACGACGCTATTGCCGCGCGGGCTTATAATTGTCACCTCAGCACCAGCGACGATCTTCCCGTCAATGTAGACAAAGCCGCTGATACAGCAGGCGGCTAATTCATCACCAGGGGGCGTTACATTGCCACAACCGCGCGGCAGTGGCTCGGGGTCGCTGCTCTGTGCAAGAGGCATGGCCTCGGCTATGGGCATAATAGTGGGGAGTACAAAAGTCGGTAGTGTGCCGAGGAGAGTAGCGGCGATCAGTAGCACGGAAAGGTAGAGAGATCGCATAGTGTGTTCACAGCAAGTATGCAGCTCAAATCCTACGTAGAGAAATGCGATGCAAGCCCATTTTCGGCACGCACCAACTGAAACTGAATCAAACCTCAGCGCCGCGTGATAGCGAAGGCTGCCCACGCTGCTGGGTACGCAGTCTCTGGACGTTGCATCAGATCGATCTGGGCGGCACGCAACGCCGTCGGCGGCAATTGCCCTGCGGCCAAATACGCATAGAAAACGACCATGAATGCCGCAGCAAAATCGTCGTTGATTTGCCAGAGACTGCTGAGCACCCGCTGCGCACCAGCAATCAGCAACGCGGATTGGAAAGCTAGTAAGGCACCGCCGCTTTCCATACCGGATGCCGTGGTACAACCATTCAATACTGCAAGCTCAGTTCCTGCCAGCAGCAGATCGTAACATCGCTCGATAGTGAGCATCGATCCGGCCAGCTGGATGCTGGAGAAGATCGACGGCTCGGGGTCGATTTCGGTGTGGGCGCTGATGTGTAATACCCGCGGAGCCTGTTTCAGCCCGATGAGATGGACTAGGGCAGTCGAGTCATCAAGAAGACAGGTGCAGCCAGGAAGTGCAGCAGCCACTGCCGCCACCTCCACCTCCACCGACCCAAGGCCTCCCTCGGCTGATGCACCGATCACCAGCGGTGGTCCAACCGGGCCAAAGGGCGGGGCTGGTATAGCCAGCAGTGCGCCGGAGGGAATTAACTCGATCTCGTATCGCTCGACAAGGTGCTGCGAGCCGTCCCAAAGAGCGGCAAAAGGGATGAGGTGCAGTGGCGCACATGGAGAGATCAACAGCTTTCCAACATGGATCAGATCAACCAATGGGGTGATCAGCAGCGTGTAGAGTCGTTGGAGGATCGATCTCGTCTCCCGCATCAACATATCCTGCTGTACTACCCGTTGCGCGGGGTTCATACCGAGCGTGCGCAGGATCTTAAGGTCAAGACGATTCAGGCAATCCAAAATCTCTTTGATCGAACCAAGCCATGTTGCGCTACAGCATCCTGTCACATCGGCGCAGAGGGCAAGTAGTTCATCGCCACAAAGTACAAACTCGATCAGGCAATCAGCGTCTAAGCGTGAGAGGACGAATTGTGGGCTACTTGGCAGTTCGTATGTGCCCGGCGAAAATCTCTGACGCAGGTGGCGTCGCTGCTCTAGGTGGCGCTGCTCTAGTTCGCGTAATCGGGCACGTAACGTATCTATCGTTGGTTCTGCGGCTTCTTCCTGAATCGCACGTGCTACCTGCCAACGCAATATCTCAATCTGTTGCCTGAGCGGCTCAAGTTCGGCATTACCGATATTGTGATGTTCTGTGCCAGTTGCACAGGCAGCCAAGAGATCAAGGAGGGGGCCACCGTGCCAACGCCAAACGCTACGCAACGCATCAAGCGGCATCCCTTCCTCGATAGCAAGACGTATCAGCGGCGGGAAAAGATCATCTTGCCGGGACTGGAAGCTAGCTGTTAGCTCCTCAACGCTGAGATCCGCACGAATCACCTCATCGATCTGCGCTGCCTCCTCGAACCGCACTCGTGCGTCAGCCGGGTTGCTCGTTAGCAGGCAATTTCCCAGACCTGCTAGGGCATCGCGCTGCGCCCAGATCAAGAATGCATCGCGACTCGTTGCCAGAGCCTGCGTATAGGCTATCTGTGCAATATGAATCTGATTTTGCTGGAGCGCAAACCGCCCGCATAGCAAGTCGTATCTGACAAGGAGATCGGGCGGTGACTGCGCAGATGGGTGGTGGCTAAGCCATAGTTCTGCGGAGTCGATATCGCCCTGATCCATAGCTAGCGCTGCACGCTCCAGATCTACCTCAGCACTCAGCAACGGTAGTTCTAATCGAAGGAAGATCGCAGCTGCCTCCGTAAGCATCAGCAGCGCCTGTCGGTCATCAGGGTTTCTTCGACGTCGTACCGCCGCACCTGCCAGTAGCGCCATGGCTACATACAGAGGCATGTTCTGTTCGGCAAAGCGACCCTGTGCTTGTGCATAGGCATCACGAGCTGCCCGCAGCGCCCCTAGACGCGCCAACAGATCGGCCTCAAACAATAGCACTGAGGCGTACTCCATCGTCACACCGAGTGATTCGAATGCGTCCAGCGCCATGCGAAACCGCCGGAGTGCTGTAGCAGGTCGACCCTTCGCACTGTAAAACTCACCTAAGTTTAGGTCAATACGTGCAACCGTAATCCAATGTCGCAGATCAATGAGGGATTTCCGACTATCGAGCAGAAGTTCTTCAACTTCATTGAGTCGACCAACCATACCGAGCGTAAATGCCTGGTTAACCTGTAGCTCTGCCCATACCTCAGGCTTCTGATACCGATTGGCCAAAACTAGTGCCGATTCATTCGCTGCCAGCGCATCTGTGTAACGCCCACGCTCGTAGAGCAACCAGCCGTAGTTAACGCCAAAGTTAGCCAGATAGTGCTCAAATTCTGGCCCCTGGCTCATTAAGAAGACCTGCGCCCGCTCGATCGCAGCAATCGCCTCGTCAGGTCGGCTGAGTGTAGTGTAAATAAATGACAGATTGCTGGAAATTCGCGCCATAGCAACGATATCGCCAACTCGCTCGTAACCAACGAATGCATCGTGATAGCAATCGATGGCCTCCGAGGGCCGAACAAAGGCGGCCCAGTTGCCCCGAGCCCAGCGAGCGAGTGGCCGCGCGAGAGATTCTTCCGGCAGACACTCTGCAACATTAAGAGCCGCACGAGTAATTCGATCAACTTCAGCGGGGTTCTCTCGAAGGAGATCGTCACTTCGATGCTTTAACTCCTCGATCATACCAATCGTAAGCACCGACACATGATTGTGAAGCCAGATTGGCCATCCTGCTTCTGGGGTAGACAGCAGACTATTAGCTAATACGACTGGATCGGGAGACATAGATGCTCCGAATTAGGCATCGTCATCACTACCGACGGACAGTAACCGGATCATAACCTCTGTATCCACAGTAACAACCGTCAGGCGGTAGCTCCCCGATTGGAGGTTACGGAACACAAATGTTCCATCGGCATCTAGATCTGACTGGATATCTGCCATTGTTTCGCGTTGTAGAAGCACGTACTCAACGCTGCCAGTATAGGATCCACCGTCCGGATGACTCAACTCCCCGGTAAGAGTCCAGCGTGGTGAGCTGCTAGTCGACTGGCGCAAACTCAGAGTTATCAGTACCTGATCGGCAAGGTAGATATTGGCCTTGCCTCTCAGCTTTAGTGCAAGAGTGGGCTGGAGCATCGCTTCAATCGCACGGCGTAGCCCCGTCAGAGGACCGGTCGACTCCAGTGGCACTGTATCTATCGCAGCAAGCATTGCCAGTTCCTCACGGCAGCGCTCACAACGCTCGACATGGTGCATAACGACAAGAGCCAGCGTGCCCTCCAGACGTCGCTCTTGGTAAGCAATGAGCTGATCTGGTTCAGGACAAATAGCGCGATAAAGGAATGCCTCTATTTTTGCTACCTCGGTGGCAATCATCTGGACACGAGCAAGACACGCGGCATTGGTCTCAACCGCAGCCCGCTGCTCGGCTGATACAAGACCAGCGATATAGTCAAAGAGGAGCGATTCATCAAGTTCACATGGGTTTCCCATAAATGGTTCAGCTTGCTCTATCCCTTCAGTTTGTATCTCAAGAGATGCCGGGCCGCGTGGCTTTCGGCGCGAACCTGCGGCACCTCCCGATCCACGATCATCTTGTCCATTCGTAGGATTATCACTAGCAGCACCCTCTGGATCAAGGCCAGCGAGATCGCGCATGATTGGATCTTTCCAACAACGCCGGCGAATTCGCTGGGCTACCGTTGAAACGTGTGCAGCACCGCCAGGAAAAATATCCGGGTGGAGGCGTGCTATTTCAGCTGGTTTGAACCCTTGAAAAAAGAGCAGATCAAATACGCGCTGCTCCTCATCCGAAATCAGAAGCATAGCCAAGCGTTCCTGAAGCACGATTCGTAGCTCTGGGTCGCTATGAGACGAGGGTGGTGCCACAATAAATGGATCAAGCACCTGCTGGGTAGGGCGGCTCTTACGGCGGCGAAACTCCATCAAGATCTCGCGCTTGGTGCAGGTGCGCCAGAACGCAAGGATAGGTGCGAGATCATTTCCAGCGGTAAGTCCTGGACTGCGCGGCCCGCCAATGCTAAGGGCGCGCTTCGCGCTCTGCACGACCTCGGCGCGAGTCTCTTCATCAAGCAGGTTTGGGTCTCCATATGCGCCAAGTACGTTACGTACCCAGGCATGAATCAGTGAGTGGAAAGTGTTATCTACTGCCGCCCATGCATCCTGATCTCCAGCAAATGCGCGGCGAAATAGCTCGACGCAGCAGGGCGAGGTATACGTTCCTCCCGCGAGGAACGCATTGCGCTCTCCCTCACAACAACGGATAACCTCATCCGTAGGGCATGAACTTTCTGTCATATGATCGCCTCTATCTATCTATAGCACTCCTACGCCGGTCGTGAAGCCATTCTCATCGAGCTATGAACGCTCCGCATCAGAAAGCGGCGGCCAGAGAAGCGGCTTCACAACCCCGGTAGGATTGCTATATCTATCTATCGATTTAAGTTGCCAGCGTACGATTTTATCATACCCCCCATACCAATACCTCTGACCTTTCGACAGTGCTGAGCACCGTTTTGGAGTTTTCCGGCCCCGCCCGGTAGCGGCGCGGGACTCCTGTGGTATAACCGACGCTATCGCGTCGTACGCAGACCTGTGGTGAAATGTCAAGAGGCAATTTGTGACCACGTTTGCTGACCGGCGACACCTCCTTCTGGCAGCACCAAGCGGCGGCGCTGGCGCACGCGCGCCAGGCTCGCTCAGGCTGACCTATGGCGGGGGTGGGGCGCGGCGGCGCCCCGGCGTGTCCAGACGCGGGGCCGCGGCCCCGCGTCTGGACACGCCGGGGCCGGGGGTGCAGGCGTCCTTCCCCCTGACGCGCACCGCCGAACCGGCGGGATGGAGGCTCCGGCAGCAGACAGAGCGCCGTCCCGCCCGCGTTGGGCCGGTCGCCAGGGATACGCGTTGGTTTGGCGCGCTAGGCGACGGTGGCGGCGCGCTTGTAGCGGCGCGGCGGGCGGGGCCGCGCGGCGTGGGGTGCCGTGGTGGTATCACTGGCACGCCCCTGGCGCTCAGCAGGGGTCTGATAGCGCGTGCCACTCCGCAGCAGCGCGTCGATCAGGCGCACCAGTTTGCGGGCCGTCAGCACCAAGGCCCGTTTATGGGCGTGGCGCGGCGTCTGGGCTGCCTTGGCGGCATAGTACTGCCCGTATTCCGGGCAGTGCTGGCGCACACTGTTGGCCGCCTCCACCAGGTAATAGCGCAGATACGGGTTGCCACGCTTGGTCAAGGCGGTGTCCTCGGCCTGGTACTCGGCCGACTGATAGGTTTCCCAGGTCAAGCCCGCGTACTGCGCGATGGCGGCCTCATCGTCGAAGCGGCTGATGTCGCCCAATTCGCCGATCAGGCCAGCCGTCCAGACCGGCCCCAGGCCGGGCACCGTGTCCAAGGTCTGCGGCAGCCCGGCCAGTTCGCGAGCGATGGTGGTGTCGAGGGTCTTGAGCTGGGCCTGCAAGCCCCGGATGCTGGCGAAGGTGGTGGCCAGCACCACCCGCAGCGGCTCCTGCAAGACCTGGTCGAGGCGGTAGGAGTCGCGGGCCGCCCGCTGGAGCGTGGTGGCGACGGCGGTCGGGTCGGCAAAGCGCCCGTGCCCTTTGGCCTGGAGGTAGGCGGTCAGCGCCTCCAGCGGCTGCTGGGCCAGTTCCTCGGTGGTGAACTCCTCCAGCACGGCACTACTGGTGGCCCCGAAGGGGTCGCCGAAGGGGCTGACCTGACCAAAGCCGGAGAAGGTCAGGAACAGAAAGCTCAGGCAGTAGTTCTTCTCGCGGGCCAGGTTCTGCACCAGGTGCAGGCGAAAGCGGGTCAGGCGCTGGAGCGGGGCATAGCGGGCGTCGAGCTGGAAAGGGGCCGGGAGCTGGCGGCCGAAGCGGATGCGCTCGGCGATCAGGAAGGCATCGGCGCGGTCGGTTTTGGGCAGCGCGCCGTAGTTGGCCCGAAAGGTCGTGATGAGATGGGGATTGAGGGCATAGACCTGGGGGGCGAAGGACGAAAGCACCGATGTGCTGCGCAGATGCTGGGCCAGATGCCACCAAAGCAAGCCGGTGGCCTCCATCCCGATGCGCAGCTCGGTGATGGTGTGCTGCTGGGCGAGCTGGGCCAGGGTCTGGCTGAGCGCCTCGGCCCCCGGTTGGGTGTTGGGGATACTCCAGCGGGGTTCGGGTTCCGATCCATCGGCGAGCAGGAAACAGACGTGGGCATCGGCCTGACTGACATCCACACCGACAAAGGCACGGGTAGCCATGGCACATCCTTCCTTTCCTGGTGGTCGGGCAGGTCCGAGCGTGGACGGCGCGTCAACAGCCTCGCACATATCAGAACTCAGGCCCGTGGGGTCGTGGGCGGCTGGGCTGCTGCCCCCAACCGCCACCACGGACATGGAACAGCCTGTGGGTCAGAAGTCGACGCCGCACCCGGAACCGACAGTCTGTGAGAGCGATCATCGTCGCACGGAGGCGCAAATCGTTGTCCCGACCATCCGTATGGCAACAGCATCGCCCGAACCTGCCCGACTGTCAAGGATGAGGTGGGCAGCAGACCCGCCCCACGCACTTACTATACGAGGAGGAGTATTATGCAGCCGACCCAACAGCCGCCCCGGCCCGAGCAGCTTCGGACGTACACCGCCAAGATGCCGATCATCTTCTGGCTAATCTGGATCCTGGCCATCACGGCCACCGCCGGCTACACCTGGTGGGGCGCTTTCAGCGCCGGCATGCCCCTGGACATAGCCCAGCTGGTGCTGCGCAGCGCCATCGTCGGCCTCGTCGGCCTGATCGTGATCACGCGCATCGAGGCGCGCATGGCCCCCTGGCGCTTTTCCAAGTGAGATCGAGCGACTCCCACACACATAGAGGTTTGACCGATGACTGAGCAGGTACACGACCGCAAGACGGCCCTGGTAGTGGTGGCGCACCCCGACGACGCCGAGTTCGGCTGCGGCGGCACGATTGCGACATGGGCGAACGAGGGCTGGCAGGTGACTCTAGTAATCTGCACCGACGGATCCTCGGGCGGGCCAGACGATGCCACCGATGTGCGCACCGAGCTGCGCCGACAGCTGACCGCCACGCGCAAGCGAGAGCAGGCAGCCGCCGCCAATGCCCTCGGGCTCCACGAGGTGGTCCACCTCGACTACCCCGACGGCGAACTGGCCCCCACCCTAGAGCTACGCCGCGAGATCGTGCGCCAGATCCGGCGCACCCGCGCCTACCGCCTAGTCTGCCAGTCGCCTGACCGCGTCTGGGACCCGCAGTATATGATCGGTCGCTTCCACCCCGACCACCTGGCCGCTGCCCAGGCGACCATGGCCGCCCTCTATCCGGCCGCCCAGAACCCCTGGGACTTCCCCGAGCTGATGGCCGAGGGCTTCCCGCCCAGCCGGGTGAAGGAGCTCTATGTGATCGGCGCGCCGCTGATCAACCACGCCGTGGACATCGGCGCGACGATGGAGCAGAAGCTGGCCGCCCTGGCCTGCCACGTCAGCCAGCTCGGCACCGACCAGACCGAGCTGGCCAAGCGGATCCGCACCTGGGCCGCCGAGCGCGGCCAGCCCTATGGCCTGCCCATGGCAGAGACCTTCCACCGGGTTGAGAATTAATGCTGAGGCCTCTGCTTAATGCCACATAGCAAGCGGATGCTGAGCGACACAAGAGGGGTGCGCGGCGTTGCCGCGCACCCCTCTTGTGTCGCTACGATGATGATACTACGGATTCAGCTCCACTAGCTCGCCGCTCGCGATAAAGATCGTGCGCTCGGCCATATTCGTGCTGCGGTCAGCGATGCGCTCGAAGTAATGAGCGACGAAAAGCAGGTCGGCGGTGCGCGGCGCGCTGGCCGGGCTGGCGGAGAGCTGGGCGGACAGGCGCAGCTTGACTCGTGTATAGAGCGCGTCAACCTCATCATCGGCGGGGCCAAGGGCGCGGGCGGCCTCAGAGTCGAGCCTCGCCAGCGCCTCCAGGGCACGGTCGAGCATCGATTGTGCGGCCACCCCCAGCTCGATCAGATCAGCGCTCGGCGTCAGCGGTGGTGCACCCAGGCGGCCGATCACCATGCGGGCGATGCTCTTGGAGTGGTCGGCAATGCGCTCGAGCTCCGCGCCGATCATGATTGCGGACAGGATACGCCGAAGGTCGCTGGCTACCGGCTGCTGCGTGGCCATCAAGTGTATTGCGTGGGCCTCAATCTCTTGCTGGGCGACATTAATCACCCGATCATTTTCGCTCACATGCTGCGCCAGATCATCATCCTGATCGCGCAGAGCAACAAGGGCGCGTGCGACAGACTCGCGGACGAGGCCACCAAGGTTGCGCAGCTGAGACTGTAGAGCGTTAATATCGGTATCGAAGTGTTCGCGGGTCTGCATGATCACACCTCCTCGTGTGGTGCCCGTGCAAGCAACCTGATCACTCGCACGGTTGGGATAACCGAAAGAGAGGGAGAACATCCTCCCTAACCATTGCACTGTTAACCCTTAGCCTAACGCGTCGCCCATTGCCTTGCGGGTGAGAATTTTTTACGTTGGGTAGAGGATTCAGCACGCGCCGATCTGGCGCAAGATCGAGCCGATCTCATGGCTATTCTAGCAGAGGTCGAGGGTGCGCAGGCAAGGGGACGCGGGCGGCATTGAACTGCCCGCCCCAAGGGGTGGTAGATGCGCACCCAGCGTTACGCAGGTTGAGGCCTGACATGCCGTGCACCGGGTGACATGTCAGGCCTAGGACCACAGATCGCCACGCTCTACAACGATCTGTGGCCAATCGACAGTGTCGACCGAGGTGGACTGAGATCAACAGCTGCCCAGCCATAGCCAGGCCGGTGGCGATCTGAGTGCGATCCCAGAGGGTGCGGTTCCGCCGCCCGCATTGTCGCCTAGGACTACCGCCGGTAACTACTTGATAACCGTGCGGCGCAGGCCATCGACCGCGCCGCGCGCGGTGGTGATATAGGCGCTATAGACATTCGCCCGGCCCACGATCAGCGGGGTCGCGATGCCGACCAGAAGCACGGCAGGAATCCAGAGCAGCGAGCCAAAGAACGCGGTCAGCCAGGCAAAGATCAGTCCGCCGCCGACGAGTATGTTGAGCAGGGCGGTGCTGCCACGCTGGGAGGATGACATCCCAATCAGCTCACGCAGATTCGCTACGATCAGGAGCGCGCCGGCGAAGGCGCCGAAGTGCATTGCCAGGCTTGTATCTAAGAATCTCAGCACGAAGTAGATCGCTACGATGACAGCGATGATCCCCGCGACATAGAGGTAGATTGGCTTGATGCGAAAGCCACCTAGGTTGGTGTAGCCTCCATTGCCATTGTAGTTGCCGTTACCATTGCCGTTATACATCGTCTCTGTCCTTTCCTATCGGAGGTCTGTAACCATTACAGGCTACACCGATGTCAATCTGGCCGTATGACGATGGCTTCCGGTTGAGTGTTGCAGGCCGCTGCAACCTGGGCTACTGCTCAAAGACCGCTTTCACCCGGAACATGCCATCCTGCTTATCTGGCGCATTCGCCAGCGCATCCTCAGGCGTAAGCTGGCCCGTGACCAGGTCAGGGCGTATGACGCTCACAAGGCCCGTAACCTGCGCCGTGGTGGGAATACCGCTCACGTCAACTTCCTGAAGCATCGCGATATAGTCAAGAATATCGGAGAGCTGGCCGCGCATCTGCTCGAGCTCATCAGGGCTAAGGCGCAGGCGGGCGAGGCGGGCGACATGTTCGACTTCGGTATAGGTCAACGACATAGTGGGTCTCCACAAAGTGTGAGGACGAGATCTGGCCTTTGACAAGGTTCGCAGGTACATGACCGTTGCCGCCGGACAACCCTCACCCCCAACCCCTCTCCCGCGTGCGGGAGAGGGGCGTATATCGCTTGCTGACGAGAAATGCCCCCCCTCGCCCGCCGCAGCGGGAGCGGGGGCTGGGGGGTGAGGGCCATTGCGAAACGGTAACGTAAAATGGTCGATCCTGAAGCCATGTCTTTATAGAAATAGCCCGTAAATCCCAGGAGCTATAGCCCTAGTACTGCGTCCGAGCTTCTATGCCGAGTTGGGAGAGGCGCGGAGAGGGCTTGTCCCTCTCCGCAAAAAACCCTTTAACCCGTGTACTAGGAACCGTCACATACAAGAACCTGGCGGGCATAGCGCAGGCGCTGGACGGCGGTAAGATGTGATGCGACGCCAACCGCGATGACAGCCCATTCTAGCACGCGCAGGTGCGAAAGCACAGGCTGCGCCAGAAGCCCGCAGATCAAGAGCGCGAGCTTCTCCTGGCGTCCAGCAAAGCCCACGTTACAGGATGCGATCTTGCCGGTTGATTCTGCCCGAGCGCGCACATAGCTCGCCATCACCATGCCAAAAAGCGCGAACAGCACCCACGCTGGGTTGACCGCCCCAGAGAGCATCACCCCTCCAAGGATAAAAAACTCGGCGTAGCGATCAGTGACATGGTCGAGAACCATTCCATACTGACTTGCCGTGCCAGTCGCTCGCGCTGTGGCCCCATCAAGCATATCGGCAAGGCCAACAAGGAGAATAGCCATCACGCCCCACCAGAGCCGGTCTTGCGCAATCAGATAGCCGGCAAGGGCGCTTAGGGCGAGGCTTAAATATGTGAGCATGTCTGCGGTTAATCCGAGATATGCACAGATACGCCCAAGGGGAAGTGTTACCTGCTCATAGGATTGACGAACGCGCGCAAGGAGCGGCACCATGATCTCTCCCTCGTACAGAGATCTGTTTCACGTGAAACAGCTACCCAACGGTGAGACAGTTCACTTCTAGAGCAGCGTACGCAATCGGCGCGTACTTTCCTCTCGAGTAACAGGCGCATCCGGGCCAGTATGCTCGATCCAGATTGAGGCAACCACTGCCCCGACACACCCGGCACGATAAAGGTCATCAGGATTTTCGAGATAGGCATGGATAAACCCTGCCATATAGGTATCCCCCGCGCCAGTAGGATCACGGGCCTCGGTTGCATAGGCTGGGATCGCTATCTGCTGCATCCCGTCATCAATGAACGAACCAGCCTCCGCGAGGGTCACGATAGCGATATCGCAGCCAAGCGCCTGCAGGGCATGCGCGGCACCTGCGGCATTAGCGCGGGGGTCGATCCCGGTAATCACGCGAGCCTCCAGTTCGTTTGCTTTTATCACGGTGCAGCGGCTAGCGATATCACACATATTGGCTGGCAGATAGTGCTCAATACGCCCATCAGCGCCAATCCGACGCAGCATCCCCTGCGGGTCAAGGAAGATAGGGGCCGAGCTCACGCGCTGAATCTCTTCTATCAAGGAGAGCGGCACCTCCTGCAGAATAGGGCCGACAAGGATCGCCGCCGCATCGACACAGATGGGCGGAACATCTCTGATTGGGCCGGCAACCCCAAGCACATCGAGCGTGCGATCCCCGCGCTGATCATAGACGAGGCGAAAGCCGCCCGTCTCCACATCGAGCGATACGTAGGACATAACCCCCAATCGAGTCATGTCCGCGATAAACCGATCATAGAGATCGAGCCCGACACGACCGACAAGCGTAGCCTGCCGGCCCATGCGAACAAGCGCGAGACAGGCGTTCGTTGAGCAGCCAGAGAGAACTCGACCCGAGGTCGTGGTGGTCGGGGTAATAATATCATCGTAGACCGGATTCCCAAATGCGACAATGGTCTCCATATGCTTGCTGTTCGATGCCTACTATTCTGTTCGCTCTATCCCTCAGATCACCCTATGCGCCACCCCCAAGCTGCTCATACAGGCCTTGAAGCTGCTCATCGCTATAGACCGTGATCGTCAGCCGGATCGCGCCACCGCTTCGCGAAAGCTGCACAGGGGTGTGCAGGATCTCCTCAAACAGGCGCTGGGCTTCGGCATCCTCAGGCGACGGCGGGCGTGGCTCGCGATGCTCGGGAGGGGCCGCAGGGCGAGACACCTCTTTTCCTGATGGCGCAGCGCCGCCGAGGATCGCCCCTCGGTCACGCATCTGCGCAAGCGCGCTATCGAGGGCGGCCCCGTCAGCGACCAGGGCGCAGAGGCGCTCGGTCTCGCGAGCGCCAAGCCCCTCGGAGAGCGACACCGCCAGCGCACGCGATTGCTGAACGGGATCCTCGATACGCAAGATCGACTGCGCCAGGGCCGGGGTGATCGTCCCCCCCAGCAGGGCCTGGCGCACCGCAGGGGCCAGGCCCGCCTGGAGCGCAACCTCGCCGAGCCGCTCAGCTTCGCGGACGCTGAGATCGCGCCGGATGATTAGGTCGAGCGCCGTGCTCTGAGCCTCTCCATCCTCAAAGCGCAGCAGCGCCCGACCGTGACCTGCGCTGATCGCCCCGTCAAGGATGGCCTGGCGGGCAGAGGGGATCAGCTTGATCAGACGGCGCGCGTTGACCACCGCGACCCGACTCTTGCCGACACGCTGCGCAACATTTTCGTCGGTCAGGCCAAACTCATCTTTGAGGGTCTGGTAGGCCAGACCCTCCTCAAGCGGATTCAGGTCGGCCCGCTGCACATTCTCGACAAGCGCCAGCTCAAGGAGTTGCAGGGGGGTGGCGCTTTTCACAAGCACGGGGATTTCGCTCAGTCCGGCGCGACTGGCTGCCCGCCAGCGGCGCTCGCCGGCAATGATCTCGAACCCGCCCGCCTCACTCTCGCTCACGATAATAGGCTGAATGACCCCGTGCTCACGGATCGACGCCGCAAGCTCATCGAGAGCCTGCTCGTCAAAGCGGGTTCGCGGCTGACTCCGGTTCTCGCGGATGCTGCCGATCGGAACCGTGCGAACCGTCTGAATACCGGAGGTCGGGCTGCTCGGTATCAGCGCGTCTAAACCACTGCCAAGGCCACGTCTGCGACTCATAAGCTCTCCCGCTGCAACACTTCATCGGCCAGTGCCGCGTAGGCCTGGGCGCTACGACCCAGCGGGTCGTACTCCGCGATGAGTTTACCGTAGCTGGGGGCCTCTGAGATACGAACGCTGCGCGGGATCAGAGTTCGACAGATCAGGCGCGGGAAATGCCGCTGCACCTCTTCTACCACTTGCTGCGCAAGGTTAGTGCGCCCATCATACATGGTCATGACCACGCCAATAATCCGCAATTCGGGGTTGAGTCCATCCCGCACCCGATCAAGCGTCCCCTTCAGCTGTGCAAGCCCTTCAAGGGCAAGGTATTCGCACTGGAGTGGGATCAAGACGCTATCAGCAGCGCAGAGCGCATTCAGTGTCAGGAGGCCTAATGACGGAGGGCAGTCAATGATCACATGATTGTAGCCGATCGCGATCTGTTCAAGCGCGTCCTGGAGGCGCCACTCACGGCGATCTACCCCGGCCAACTCGATCGCAGCCCCAGCAAGATCTTCATCGGCCGGCACGAGGTCAAGTCGATCCCGACCACTGGTGATAATCGCAGTCCCCACGTCTGCGGTCTGCATAAGCAGGTCGTAGGTGGTTGCCGGCAAGCTCCGCTTTGCCACGCCAAGGCTCGTGGTCGCGTTGCCTTGCGGATCGCTATCGACCAGTAATACACGTTGGCCACGCCGCACAAGCTCGCCAGCTAGGTTGACGGCGGTGGTCGTCTTGCCAACACCGCCCTTCTGATTAGCTACTGCCAGCACCCGCGTGCGCCGCGCGTGAGCATCCTGTTTCACGTGGAACACCTGATCATCAGAGAGCGTAACCCAGGCACTATTGTAACACGCGCAACCAAGTGCCCCCACCTTCCGCCGAGGCAAGGATCAGCCTAATGATCTGCGAGTCTATAGAATATCGGCCTTATATCGCATTTCTATAATATTATCACGAAATCAACAAGTATTTCAATATTAAAAAAAAAGCACTGATCAATATATTTTTTGCATATTTTATTTTTCGTAATCGGCATCGTATTTATAAAACTAGCTTGGCAGCGCACCAGAGCGCCATAGGCGTCTGTCCATGCCGCTACATCGCATTGATCATGCCGTGGAGCGCAATGGCTCCTCGGCATCAGACAAGGTTCGCACATGCTTTACATCTTAGGCCAACATGTAGCATTCTGATGCACTCGACCTAAAACCTGAAACCTGGCATCTGAAACCTTGTTTCAGGGCAAAAATGTCAGCGGGTTCACCGCCCGACCGTTCACTAGCACCGTGAAATGCAGATGTACGCCGGTCGAGTAGCCGCCGCCGGTGCGGTCGTAGGTGCTGCCCATCGCGCCGATCCGCTGGCCCGCCGAAACCTCGTCGCCCACCGAGACGCTCGGCCTCGTGACCATGTGGCCGTAGATCGTGGCCACCCCGCCGCCGTGGCTGATCTTCACACAGTAGCCGTAGCCGCTACACCACCCAGACTCCGTCACCCGTCCCGCCCGCGCCGCCATGATCGGCGTCCACGCCCGGTTCGCAATGTCAATGCCGTTATGCGACGCCCCCCAGCGCGCTCCGAACGGTGAGGTGAGCGTCCCCCACGTCGGCCAGACCCAACGCGGCGGCGGCGGCGGGAAGTCGTTGGTCTCCGAGAGTGCGCCCACAAGGCCATCGGCGATGCTCAGTAGATCGGCGCGCACCCAGCCCACCGACCCGGCGATCTCCACCCTCAGCCAGTCGCCGTGGCGAGCCCGCAGTGCCACCCGCCGCCCTTGGCCGAGCTGTGACTGTTGGCTATAATTGGTGCCCGGCCCGGCCCGCAGGTTTGTCTCATCCTTGAGCACTACACCCGCTGGCTCAGCACTACGCGCCGCCAGGGAAGCCTCTCCGCCCTGCGCCAGGAGCGCGCCCGACAGCGCCGGGGTCGCCCCCGGCACAAAGATCTCCGCTCCGACCACGGGCTCCCGCCCATCCTGGAGATGATTCGGTCCGAATGCGAGGATCGCCTCTGTCGGCACCCTAAGAAGCTGTCTGAAAAGGGTCAGGCTGCGAGCCGTCGCAGCATCAAGCGAGT